>NZ_LZKV01000100.1:0-14585 GCF_001672995.1 Mycobacterium sp. 1482292.6
TGCAGGGTGTCCTTGAACCAACCCGGCAAAAACCGCACCTGATCATCGAGCAACCCATAGCGCTCGAAATTCGCTTTGACCTGCGCCTGCGGTATCGCCAGCACACCGGCGGCGCGATGCAACCTGATGCCCTTGTCCGCCTCGTAGTGCGCGGTGTCCGGGGGCGGCACCCCTTCGAACGAATCGCACAGCCACACCCGGCGTTCTTTATCGCCATAGGCCGACAGCACGGCGCGCATCAGGATCGACGCCCCACCCCGCCACACACCGCACTCGACGAGATCGCCCGGTACGTCTTCCTGCAGGACCGTCTCGACGCACCGCTGCAAACTGGTCAGGCGCTGCATGCCGATCATCGTCAGGGCATCCGCCGGCCAGTCCAGGCCCAGATCACGAGCCTGCTTGTTGAACGGGCGCTTGCGCACCAGCATCAACTTGCGGGTGCTGAACAGCGGACGCCCGAGATAGTTCCAGCCGACCGGCACCAACTCGTCGCTGCCGTACCGGGTGAGGTTACGTCGCAGCAGGTCAAGGTATGCGGATCGGGTATCGAGAAAAGGAGATCGCATGTCACGATCGGCCACGGTCAAAGCTGCCCCTTAGTTCAGATGAAGTACTGGCGGTGATGACCTCGCCAACGTCGAGGCCGTCAATGCGTTGCGCATTTCCAACTAGCTCGCCTCACCGGCCTCCTTGACCTACCCCGCTCCTACCGGCGAGCTGACGCAGCCCTACCGAGCAGTAGCAACCATCATAGGCGTAAATTTGCGCTGCCTCGGTTGCCGGGTTTGCTGGGGTGGTTAACTGGGGCCACGGCCCTCAGCGGCGCCCTGCCTGGTCCATGACCGGACGGCCGGATTCGTTCGACGCGGTGGGGGCATCGGATTGCCCGCCGATCCATTCGAGCAGGGCGGACAACCCTTCGCCGAGGGTGGACATCGGCTCCCAGCCGAGCTCGGTCCGCGCCGGCTCGATATCGCAGCTCGCGGCGCGCACGTCGCCGTCGCGGAATTTTCCGACGACGACCGGTTCGGGGGCGTCACACATGGCGGCGATCGTGTTGGCCAGCTCGTGGATGGTGGTGGCGCTGCCGGATCCGATGTCCAGGCAGCGCGGCTGGGTGGCTGGCCGCTGCACGGCCGCGAACAACGCGTCGACGACGGCGTCGATGTAGACGAAGTCGCGCACGATCCGGCCGTCTTCGTAGACCTCCAGCGCGTGCCCTTGACGCGCCAACCGCGCGAACAGCGCGACGATCCCGGTGTACGAGTTGGTCAGCGACTGGCCGGGGCCATAGACGTTTTGCAGGCGCAGCACGCTGAGATTGGTGTCGTGCGCGGCCGTCCAGGCGGCCAGCAGATGCTCCTGGGCGAGCTTGGTCGCCGCATAGACGTTGGTGGGCCGGGGCTCGGTTCGGTCGGCGCGGCTCGGCAGCGGCACCGCCGGTTCACCGGCCGGTCCTTGCGGATCCCAGACGCCCGCCACCAGCTGTGCGTGGCTGCGTGGCTTCGGATAGAAGATGTGCGCGCCGGACTGCCACGCGCCCTCGCCGTAGACCGCCCGTGAGGACGCCAGGACCAATTGCTCGGGCACGATGCCTGAGCGGCTCAAGGCGTCGAGAAGTTGAGTGGTACCAACGACATTCACCGAGCCGTGCCGCGTCGCCTCGGAGAGCGACTGCGCGGTCCCGGTCTCGGCCGCCAGGTGGACGATCTGAGCGGGGCGGAACAATCGCAACACGGCGTCCCAATCGGGCGCGTGGGTGACGTCACCGGTGAACAACCGCACGGTGGGCGGCAACTCGATCGGGCGGCCACCGCCGTGCACCTGCGGATGCAAGACGTCCATCACCGCGACGTCGTATCCGGCCTCGACGAGACGGTGTGAGAGCGCCGACCCGATGAATCCTGCCCCACCACTGATGAGCACGGACGCTGACAAGAATCGACGCCTTTCTTTCGTGTGCAGAAGAAATCGCCGGCACCCAGCGGCGCGCGGTCCGGTCGATCATATCGGGCGCTTCGCGCGCCATCAGAGGATTCTGCGAAGCGCACGGGCCCATCGAATGCGCACAAGGGTGCGCGAGCGGCCCCGCGGCGCAGAACCCTAGGCCCAAGTCCCCTTGTGCCGATGCGCCATCGCCATGACCTCCATCACCGGCCGCGCGATGACTGGCCGGAAGATGCGGAAAAGCATGCTGTGCGATAGGCCGTGAAAGTCCTCGAACGCCTTGCGGAAGTCGCGCTCGCCTTGCCGGTAGGACGCGAAAACGCGGTCCAACGTGGAGAAGTCGACGGGATCGTCCTGGGCGGCGTCATGTAACGCCTCGTACACAAGGGATATCCAATCCGCGCCGAACAGGTCCGTCACCGGCCCGCGGTGCCGCTGGCGATGCAGACCGGGGGTGATGAACTGTTCGATCGCGTCCTCGTCCTGGGTGTGCAATTCGACCGGCAGCTCGGTGGAAATGCGCTTCATCTCCCGGCGCCAGTCATCGAGAAGATTCGCATAGTCGACGAATACGCGTGGCACGCCGCGAGTGTTTCGCTCGGCGAGGATGTTGCATTTCAGCCACAGGGCACTCGCGAGCGCGGGAGAGACGTGCCAGGACTTGACGATCGACGAGATGACCTCCTGCGGGTGACGTACCGCGATCACCGACGCGACGTCGAATCCCGCCTGACGCGCCGCCTCGAACCACAGGTCGGAGAGCGTGGTGATCCGGGGTTCCTTGATCACCACCAGCGGAGCCGCGGGCAGGGTGGACAGATAGGCGGCGATCTTCTCGACGCAGGCCTTGTTCTCGTCGGGGGCCACGGCGTCGTCGTCCAGGAAGCGCAATGACGGGTCGTACCAATTGGTCCCGAGACGGCGCAGGATTGTTTCGTTGAGCGAGATGGCCGCCCGCGGCTCCCAGTAGCCGAGCGGATTGTTCGCGTCGGCACCCAGCATCGCCGCCGGCAGCGTGCCACCGCACAACGACAGCACCCGGGTAAGCGCCGAGGTTCCGGACCGTTGCGGCCCTAGGACGAACAGAACGACCGGACGGGTATTGCCGAAGAAATCGGCGGCGTTCTCGGCTGGCCTGCTCGTCCGGGGCAATCTCATCGCGAATCGAAAACCTTTCACTCGTCCTGGCCGACTTCCGGATTCTCTTGTAATCCATGCCTTTCCGATTCGATGCCGGGCCGACCGACGGCGCGCACCGATTACCGGAAGCCTGAATTCCAGGCCTCACAACATGTTTGACAAAGGGAAGATTATTTACCGAGCTCCCGCATGCGGAGTCAGGTCTGCCTTGCGACCGTCAACTTCGCCCCCCGGGGTCAATTACATCGGATCATTGCGCCCGCTAAGGACTATAACCCGGCCCGACGGATCAGGACACCATTTTTACGAATCCGTGTCGCTTACTTGATGTTTGGATGACGCGCAGACGAATTGCATCGACGGCCTTCTAAAGTGGCTTCAATCTCGAACGTCCATCCGGGTAAGCCAAGTCGGCAGGCGCTCGCGGCCGTGTCGACAGATCAGCGGCCACTCCCGCGCACACAGCATGGTTACTTTAACAAACGATCTCGGCCGCGGGGGGCGAACCGCGCCGAGACCGACGTGTTCGTCAAGACGCTGACCGCCACGACGCTAGGCCCAGGCGCCCCGGCGCCGATGCAGCATCGCACCGAGCTCGAGGATCCGCTTGACGATGAACGGCCTGAACAGCCGGCGAACCACGCTGTGCGTTCGGGTATGGAATTCGGTGAAGGCCATGCGGAAATCACGCTCACTGGCCTGATACGACTCGAAAACCCGGTCCAGCGTCGACACATGCAAAGGGTCGTCCTGAGCGGCCGCGCGCAACGCTGCATAGACCGCGGAGATCCAGTCGGTGCCGAAATGGTCGGCCACCGGGCCGCAGTATCGCTGGCGGCGAAGATCGGGCGTCAGGAACTCCTCGATCGCACTCTCTTCGGCGGTGTCCAGATCGATTTCGAGCGTGGTGGCAATCCGTTTCATCTCGCGATGCCAGTCGTCGAGGAGGTTGGCGTAGTCGACGAACACGCGCGGCATCCCGCGGGTGTGCCGTTCGGCCAGCAGATTGTATTTGAGCCATAGGGCGCTGGAGAGTTCGGCGGAAGTTTGGACATACTTTGCCGCCGAGGCCACGACCTCTTGCGGGTGGCGCACCGCGATCACCGCAGCGACGTCGAAGCCGACCTGGCGCGCCGCCTCGAACCAGAGTCCGGAGAGCGCCGTGATCCTCGGCTCCTTGATCACCACCAGCGGCGCCGCCGGCAGCGTGCCGAGGTAGGCGGCGATCTCGGCGACACAGGCGCTCTTCTCCTCGGCGCCGAACGCGTACTCCTCCTGCAGGCGCAGGGTTGGGTCGTACCAGTTGCTGGCGTGGCGGCGCAGGATCGTCTCGTTGAGCATGATGGCCGCGCGTGGCTCCCAATAGCCGCGCGGGTTGTTGCCGTCGGCACCGCACATGCCGGCCGGCAGGGTGCTTCCGCACAGTGACAGCACCCGGGTCAACGCCGACGTCCCCGATCGCGCCATGCCGAGGACGAACAGCGCGACGGGGCGAACCGTGGTGCCCGGTTGGGAGGAACGCGCCGGAAGATCGACGGCGCATTCGGCGGATTGACTCGTCCGGGCAGGCGTCATCGCGGAACCCATACCTTTCAGTTCGCGTCTGGCGGGCCCCCGGATCTCGGGTAATTATGCATGACTTTGCAATTTCTCGGGCGATGTTCAATTACCCGTTTCCGAGCACTACGCCGCCGCCTTAAATCGTGCGAGCATTGTGCATTATTTGCACAACCGCCGAATCATCACGGCTTCCGGCGACTTATTCGGCCGGAACGGCGTCCGCGGGCGGTGGTGCGCCAACCCATCCACGCGTTCGGCGCTTGAAGCGGGATTTGAGGGACAGCGCGCGCTTCTCGACCAAAAACCAGCTGAGCGCGGCTAACGGCAGCGTGGCCACTCCGGCGACCACCGCGAACGCCAGCGGAGGCAGGAAGGCCAGGCCGCAGATGACCAGCAGCTGCTGCACGGGCCACGCGTAGATGTACACGCCGTAAGAGAGGTCGGTGCGTAACCGCAAGCGCCTGTTGTGGATCAGCGCGCCGGAGACGACGACGGCGTAGGCCAGCGGAAGCGCGGCGAGTATCCGATAGTTGGGCACCAGCACGCCGGCCACCACGACGATGGCGGCGCTCACGGCCACCAGTGACCATCGAGCGGGAATCACGTCCCGAAACTCATGCAGCACCGCGCCCGCCGCGAACACGAGCGCGAAACGCGTGATCATCTGGAAAAGCGTCGGCACCGCCGCAACGGGATATGACACGAGCACCGCGGCCACCAGGAAGAATGCGAACACCACCGGCGCGGGCCACCGACGATTGAACAGGCCGGCCACGCCGGCGACGGCAACGGCGATGTAGCAGAACATCTCGAAGATGAGGGTCCATAGCACCCCGTCCCAAACCCCCGGGAACGGGACATTTTTGGGCGTTCCGTCGATGCCGGCGTGATAGACGTTCAATACCGCGTTGTTCAGCCAGTAAGTGATCGGTGCGGGTGAGAGCAGCAACCTGGCGGCCGAACCCCCTTGGATCGCGACCCCGATCGGGGCGGCGACGAAGGCCACCACCGCCAGGCAGACCCACAGTCCAGGGAAGATACGCAGGATTCTGGCGACGAAGTATTCGCGGAGGCGCGGGTTGCGGACCCAGCTGGAGGTGATGAGGAATCCCGAGACGACGAAAAACCCGTCGACCCACACCTGGGTGAGCAGCTGCTCGCCCAGTGCGGGCAATTTGCGGCCGGTCAGCGGCCATGAGTGTTGGAGGATGACGCCCGACGCCAGCACCAATCGCCAAGCGTTCAGTGCGTTGTTGCGTGCGTCGAATACCTGCGCGAGTCTGGGGCTAGCCGCCCGGGGCCGCTTTGGCCGGCCGCGGGTCGTCGTGTGGGGGCCGGGAACTTTCGGGTTCGTACTCATATACGGGTTTCGATTCCGATGCGTTCGACCAGGCGACCTGAGTTTGCCGCTTTCCTGGCTGCGAATATCGCCGTCCGGCCATCAGCGCGCCCCCAGAGCGCAGATCACTGACCGGCATTCCGGCGACACCGCGGAATGCACGGAAATGGACGGGGCAAACACCCGCACAGAGTACAGCGCTCGCAATTCACCCGTGCGGGTGCGGCCAGACTCTTTCAGCGCCTCTCGGCGTCGTTGGGCGTCAGCCGGCGACGGCACCCGGCTCGGCGAACGGCGCACCGAACTCGGTGACCGGGCGGAAGCCGTGCTTGCGCACCTTTTCCGCGGCCCGGCGGATCAATGCATAGATCCCGACGAACGCCGCGTGATCGGTCATCACCAGAGGTGTCAGCAGCCGGTTGTGCACCAGCGAGAACGCCACCCCCGAGGCGGGGTCGGCCCATCCGAGCGAGCCACCCATCCCGACGTGACCGAAGCCGGGCATCACACTGCCGATCGGCAAACTGTGGTATCCCAAGTGGAAAGCTAACGGCACGTACAGGTTTCGGTCCGGCCGCAGGCTCCGCTCCCCGGTCAGGCCGGCGACCAGCTGACGGGACAGGAAGCGGATGCCGTCCACCTCGCCGCCATTGGCGATGGCGCCATACATCCGGGCCAGCCCGCGCGCCGTGGCTACGCCGTTGGCCGCCGGGATCTCCGCGTCCAGCAAGGGGGTGTCGCCCTGAACGGCGGCGATCAGACCCTTGAAGTACATCGACCGGTACGCCCCGGACATCTCGTTGGCCACCTTGCGCGTCACGTAGCTGACGACGGGGTTCCCGATCACGTTTTGCGGGCAGATGATCTCGGCGACCCGCGTCGGCGCCTGGGCCGGCGGCCGGCCGAGGTGCAGCCCGTCGGTGCCCAACGGCTCGGCGAGCTCCTCGCGGATCAGCGTGGCCATGCCCTTGCCGGTCACGGCCCGGCCCAGGCCGGACATCAGCCAGCCGAAGGTCAGCGCGTGATACGCCGATTTGCCCAGCAGCCGTCCGGGCGCCGCCGCGGCCAGCTTCTCCTCCATCACGACGTGATCGAGCAGTTCTTCCTGGGTGGCGCCGCCGAGGCCGGACAGGCCGGCCTGGTGTCGCATCACCTGGCGCACGGTCATGTCGGCCTTGCCGTTGGCCGCGAACTGGGGCCAGTACTCGGCAACGGGCGCGTCGTAGTCGATCAGCCCCCGGTCGGCGAGCCGGTGGATGACGGTGGCGGCCATCCCCTTGGTCGCCGAGAAAACCATCGGGGCGGTGTTCTCCGTCCACGGCCGCTGCCCGGCCCGGTCGGCCCACCCCGTCCAGACGTCCACGACGGGCTGGCCGTCGACATAGACGGCCAGCGCCCCGCCACCGAACCGGCGCGCGGGGAACATGCTGGCGAAACTACGAACGACGCAACCGAAGTGTGAGTCCGCCGCGCCGGACACACGATGACCTGCGTCAAGGTCATCGTGGACACGGACCGCGCGGCGATCGACTCGGGTATCCACCGTCACAACTTTGAATTTACTTCCATTACACAACCGGTAGGAGCGAAATCTAGATTATTTACCTATCCGTTAGCCCGACGCGGCCGTCAATATTTGCTGGGCGGCCAGCGCGGGAGTCAGTTCCCCCGCCTTGACCTTTCGCTCCACGTCGGCGCGGATCTTGCGCACCGCCGGGCTGGACAACAGCCGGTCCAGCACCGTGTCGCGCACCATCTGCCAGGTCCAGTCGACCAGCTGCTCCCGGCGGCGCGCCTCGAACTCCCCCGCCTCGCTGAGCACCTGGCGATGCCGTTCGATGGTGTCCCACAGTTCCTCGAGGCCGGTCCCCTCGGCCGCGCTCATCGTGAGAACGGGCGGCCGCCAGAGCGTTTCACGCGGGTGGATCAGCCTGATCGCCCCGGACAGCTCGCGCGCCGCCGACCGGGCCTCGGCGAGGTGATCGCCGTCGGCCTTGTTCACCACGACGATGTCGGCCAGCTCCAGCACACCCTTCTTGATGCCCTGCAGCTGGTCGCCCCCACGCGCCAGGGTCAGCAGCACGAAGGTGTCGACCATGTTGGCCACCGTCACCTCGGACTGACCGACCCCGACGGTCTCGATCAGGATCACGTCGTAGCCGGCGGCCTCGAGCAGCACCGCCGTTTCGCGGGTGGCCTTGGCCACCCCACCCAGGGTGCCCGAGGTGGGCGAGGGCCGAATGTATGCATCCGGATGCATTGCCAGGCGCGCCATCCGGGTCTTGTCGCCCAGGATCGAGCCGCCGGTCCGCGTCGATGACGGATCGACGGCCAGCACCGCCACCCGGTGGCCCAGCTCGATCAGGTGCATGCCGAGCGCCTCGATGCTGGTGGACTTGCCCACCCCGGGGATCCCGGTAATGCCGACGCGATAGGCGTTGCCCGAGTCCGGCGTCAGCTCCAGCAGCAGCTGCTGCGCCTTTTCGCGGTGGTCGGCGCGGGTGGACTCCAGCAGCGTGATGGCCCGCGGCAAGGCCGCGCGGTCGCCGTTGCGGACCGCCTCGGCCAGTTGCGAGCTCATTTCCAGTTCTCCTGGCCCGCGAGCGTAAACACACTGCGGATTCGGCCGGGATTTTTCGCGGCGTGCTTACGCTCGCGGAAGAGATCGTCAGCCATTTAGCCGATGTCGTAACCCAGCCGCTCGGCGAGCTTGTGCAGCAAGCCGATTGCGGCGTCGGCGATCACCGTCCCGGGCGGGAAGATGGCGGCGGCCCCGGCCTCGTAGAGCTCGTCGAAGTCGCCCGGCGGGATGACGCCGCCCACCACGATCATGATGTCGGGCCGTCCCACCTCGGCCATCGCCTCGCGCAGCGCCGGCACCAGCGTCAGGTGACCGGCCGCCAGCGAGGACACCCCGACCACGTGCACGTCGTTGTCGGCGGCCTGGCGGGCCACCTCCTCGGGCGTGGAGAACAAAGATCCGACGTCGACGTCGAATCCGATGTCCGCGAACGCGGTCGCGATCA
This sequence comes from Mycobacterium sp. 1482292.6, assembly GCF_001672995.1. Lineage (NCBI taxonomy): Bacteria > Bacillati > Actinomycetota > Actinomycetes > Mycobacteriales > Mycobacteriaceae > Mycobacterium > Mycobacterium sp. 1482292.6. The sequence continues at coordinate 9,016 of NZ_LZKV01000100.1, forward strand.
CCTTCTGGCCGCGGTCGTGGCCGTCCTGGCCCATCTTGGCCACCAGGATCCTGGGGCGGCGACCGTCGGCTTCCGCGAACTTCTCGACGAGTTCGGTCGCGGTCGCCATGTTCGTGGCCTTTCCAGCTTCGTCGCGGTAGACCCCGGCGATAGTACGGATCTCCGCCTGGTGGCGGCCATACACCTTCTCCAGCGCGTCGGAGATCTCGCCGACAGTGGCCTTGTGCCGGGCCGCATCGATCGCCAGCGCCAGCAGATTGTTGCCCAACCCGTCTCGGTCCCCCTTACCGGCTGCGCCGGAATGGGCGGCCGCGGCGCGCGACAGTTCCGCGAGCGCCGCGTCGACGGCCCTCTGGTCCCGATTCGCCCGCAGCTCTTGCAATTTGGCCAGTTGCTCGGCCCGCACCCGGCTGTTCTCGACCTTGAGGACCTCGACCTCCTGGTCCTCTTCGACCTGGTACTTGTTGACCCCGATCACCGGCTGGATGCCGGAGTCGATGCGGGCCTGGGTGCGCGCGGCCGCCTCCTCGATGCGCAGCTTGGGGATGCCGTCGCTGATGGCCTGGGCCATGCCGCCGTGCTCGGTGACCTCGGCGATGTGGGCGCGGGCCTTCTGCGCGAGTTGATGCGTCAGCCATTCGACGTAGTACGAGCCCGCCCACGGGTCGATGGGCCGCGTGGTGCCCGACTCCTGCTGCAGCACCAGCTGCGTGTTGCGGGCGATGCGGGCCGAGAAGTCGGTGGGCAGCGCCAGCGCCTCGTCGAGCGCGTTGGTGTGCAGCGACTGGGTGTGACCCTGCGTGGCGGCCATCGCCTCGATGCAGGTGCGGGCGACGTTGTTGAAGGCGTCCTGCGCGGTCAGCGACCAGCCGGAGGTCTGCGAATGTGTGCGCAGCGACAGCGATTTGGCGTTCTTCGGGTTGAACTGGGACACCAGCTCGCTCCACAACAGCCGGCCCGCCCGCAGCTTGGCGACCTCCATGAAGAAGTTCATCCCGATGCCCCAGAAGAAGGACAGCCGGGGCGCGAACTTGTCGATGTCCAGCTCGGCGTCCAGGCCGGCCTTGATGTAGTCGACCCCGTCGGCCAGCGTGTAGGCCAGCTCCAAATCGGCTGTGGCACCGGCCTCCTGGATGTGGTAGCCGGAGATCGAGATGGAGTTGAACTTCGGCATCTTCGCGCTGGTGTAGGCAAAGATGTCGGAGATGATGCGCATCGACGGCTTGGGCGGATAGATGTAGGTGTTGCGCACCATGAACTCTTTGAGGATGTCGTTCTGGATGGTGCCGGCCAGCTTCTCCGGCGGCACCCCCTGCTCCTCGGCGGCCACCACATACAGCGCCAGGATCGGCAGCACCGCGCCGTTCATGGTCATCGACACCGACACCGTCGACAGGTCGATGCCGTCGAACAGCTGGCGCATGTCGAGGATGGAATCGATTGCCACACCGGCCATTCCGACGTCACCCTGCACGCGCGGATGGTCGGAGTCGTACCCGCGGTGGGTGGCCAGGTCGAAGGCCACCGACAAGCCCTTCTGCCCGGCGGCCAGGTTGCGCCGGTAGAACGCGTTGGACTCCGCGGCGGTGGAGAAACCAGCGTACTGCCGAATCGTCCACGGCTGGTTGACATACATCGTCGGGTAGGGCCCGCGCACGAACGGCGGCTCGCCGGGAAAACTGTGCAGCGGATACCCGTCGGCCTCCACGGCGGCGCGGTCGGCGCCGATGTAGACCGGTTTGACGTCGATGTCTTCCGGTGTCTGCCATTGCAGTTGGTCCGGTGTGTACAGATGCGCCGCCGCCGCCGCGGCCACGTGTTCTTTCACGGCGGCTTCGGTCGCCGGTGCGATCGCCCGCTCGCTGTGCAGCGGCACGTCGGCGAAGCTGCCGACAGCAGGTGCAGTGGTCGTCATCGTAACTACGCCCCCAGCCTTGTGAGCAGATCCGACAGAGTTTGCACCGCATTGATTTTCGCGGTCAGGAATTGGTCCGGTTGGTGCTCGGCGTCGGCCACGGCCTTGTCGGGCCCGGCCAGACAGACGCGCGCGATGCCGGCGTCCCGCGCCGCCCGCACGACGCCCGAGGCCTCGGCCTGGTAGCGCTTGTCGGTGCCGCAGATGACCGCCACCGTCGGCGACCCGGCATCGGTCACCGCCGAGCCGACACCGTCGGCGTCGACCGTTCCCGGGTTGATCGCCTCGATACCGCCGGAAGCCAGCAGGTTCGAGGCGAACGTCGCGCGGATGTTGTTCTCGGCCAGCGGACCCAGCGGCAGCAACAGCACCTGCGGGCGCGATCCGGTGCGGGCCAGGTACGCGTCCGAGCGATCCCGCAACGCCTCGAACTCCGCCGCGTAACGCACCAGCTTCCCGGCGGCGAGCGGCGAATACGTCGAATCGCTTTGCGGCAAAGGCGGTTCGGTGAGGTTGGGGAATTCGTTGACGCCGGTGATGGCCGTCCGGCGGTGCGCGATGTCGTCACTGCGGCGAGCGGCGACCTCGGCGATCTGACCGGCGATGAAATCGCGGGCTTGCGTGAATCCGCCGTGGGCCTCGATGGCCTGAAAATGCTCCCAGGCCTGCTCGGCCAGGCGGCGGGTGAGGTCCTCTACGAACCAGGAGCCACCGGCCGGGTCCAACACCCGGCCCACATGTGACTCTTCGAGCAGCAGCAGCTGCGTGTTGCGCGCGATGCGGCGGGCGAAACTCGTTGCCACGTCCGGGAATCCGCCGTCGATGGCCACATCGAACGGGAACACCAGCAGGGAGTCGGCGCCACCGACGCCGGCACCGAAGGCGGCCAGGGTGCAGCGCAGCATGTTCACCCACGGGTCGCGCTGGGTCATCATCGGCAGCGACGTCTCGGCGTGGACGACCGCCGCGCCGGCGTCCGGCTCGCCGACGACTTCGGCGACGCGCGCCCACAGGTTGCGGGCGGCGCGGAACTTGGCGATCGTGATGAACTGGTCGTCGTCGGCGGCGAATCGGAAGCTGAGCTGCCGCAACGCCTGGCCGATCGTCAGCCCCGATTCGGTGAGCACCCGTAGGTAACTCACCGCGGCCGCCACACTCGCGGCGACCTCCCACGTCGCGTTCGCGCCGAGGTTGTGAAAGGCGGGCCCGTCGACGGTGATCGCGCGCACCCCGGTGTGATCGGCGGCCCGCTTGGCCACCGCGACCACGTCCTCGATCTTCGGTGCGGGCCGCTCGCTGAGCGCCGCGCTCAGCGGGTCACCGCCCAGGTCGATCGACAGGGTGGCGCGCTGGTCGGGTTCGACCGCGTCCGCCAGCGCCAGCGCCACGTCGCCGGCCGCCACGTAGTCGGCGCCGGCCTCGAGGATCAGCGGCGCCATGCTCAGGTAGACGCCCTCGAGCGCCTCGCCCAGCTGGTCGGGCGCCACGCCCGACTCCCCGATCCGCAGCACCACGGCGCCGGCCCCGTTGCCGAGCGCGTCGAGCACCGCGGAGTTGACGTCCTTTGCCGCCACACCGGGCACCGGCGTCGCGGGGAACGCCTCGGCGACCTTCCAGCCGGACTTGACGTCGCGCAGCGCGTCGCCGCCGCGCACAAAGGGCCACTCGCCCGGCAGCGGCGGTTCCGGCAATTCGTCGAGCGCGGTGTAGAGCGCGCGGATCGCGATCCCGTCATACGTCGGGGTTTCCAGCAGCCGCTCGGGCGCGTCCCCCAACTGCTCGGGGTCCTTCCGGGTGCTTTTAGCCAGCACACCGGCGACCGCACTGCGCCAACGCCCGCGAACCTGTTCTAGGTCGGCGAGCTCGGGTACATCAATGGACACCGATTGCTCCCTTTTCCCAGCATTTGGGGCTACAACTCTGGGGATACCACTAGCTACTGAGGCTAATTGATGACCGCTCGTCGCTAAAAACCGCCAGGTGCGGCGGGCGGTCACGATTGCCGATGAAACACCAGCGTCTGGCAACGCCTTATTCACCCGCGCCCCGTACCCTAGGAAGCCGTGACGGGTTCCGCCACCAGCAAAATCACCGAAACGCTGCGCGATCTCGGCTGCGCCATCGGCGTCGCCGCGCGAAGCGTGTCGCGGTCGCGGATCGCCTGGACAGTGGTGGGCATCACAGCGCTGGTGGTGCTGGCGGCGTGGCTTCCGCTGCCCTCGCCGGTGCAGATGCGCGACTGGGCGCAGTCCGTCGGACCGTGGTTCCCCCTGGCGTTCTTGATCGCCCACATCGTCGTGACGGTGGTGCCCGTTCCGCGCACCGCGTTCACCCTGGCCGCCGGACTGCTGTTCGGACCACTGCTCGGCGTCGCCATCGCGGTGGTCGCCAGCACCGCGAGCGCGATGATCGCGCTGCTGCTGGTGCGCGCGGCCGGCTGGCGGCTGAACCGGCTGGCGCGTTACCGATCGATCGAAACGGTGGAAGAGCGCCTGCGGCAACGGGGCTGGCTGGCCATCTTGTCGCTGCGGCTGATTCCCGCGGTGCCGTTCTCGGCGCTCAACTACGCCGCGGGCGCGTCGAGCGTGCGGGTGCTGCCCTACGCGGTGGCGACCCTGGCCGGGTTGCTGCCCGGCACCACCGCCGTGGTCGTCTTGGGCGATGCGCTCGCCGGTCACATCAGCGCGCTGCTGTATCTGGTGTCGGCGATCACCAGCGCGCTGGGACTGGCCGGGCTGATCGTCGAGATCCGCCACTTCCGTCGGCACCACCGCCGTGCGCGCCGTCCGCTCGACGAGGAAGCCTCCCCCGAGCCGGCCGCCGTCAGCTGATCACCAACTTCGGTAAGACCGCCGCGCGGTGCGGCAAAGATCGATCTAATGGAGTGGTGTACGCGATGGAGGTCGCGAGCTGGGGGACGCCATACTCGCCGGCTCGTACTGTCGCGTTGCCCCTGAGCGCCCTGGTGTTGGCGGTACTCGCCATGCTGGGGTTCCTACCCGGTCCGGGCGAGCTGCGTAGCAAGCCGAAGAGGAGCCTCCTCGCCAGCTTGCGCGTGCACCCCCGCCGCGCCAGGATCCATACCTCATTGCTCACCCTCGCGGCGGTGTGCAGCGTCACCGCCCTGGTGACGGCCGTCTGCCTGTACCCCAGGGCCACCACGCCGGCGCAGCAGCCGGCGCCGCCGCCGCCCGTCCTGGCGCCGATCGATCTGCCCGCCGCCAGTGCGGTGGGCCCCGGGGCGGGAATCTACGTCGCCTACGCCGACGGCTCGGGTGGAATGGGTTGCACCGCAGGCTTTCTGGTGCACACCAGCGGCGGCGCGGCCGGGATTCTGACCGCCGGGCATTGCAACCGCCCCGGGCAACCCAGCAGGGTGACGATGAACCTGGGCGGCGTCCTGCCCTACGCGACGGTGGGCACCTTCCGCAAGACGGTCAACGAGGGAGTGCACAACGAGCAGCACGACATCGGCCTGATCGCGCTGGACGGCGACAACATTCCCCAGTCCTCGGCGATCGCCTCGTCGTTGGCGGTCACCGGTGTGGCCACCAACCTGCAGATCGGCCAGCAGTTGTGCAAGTTCGGCATGGGCTCCGGTGCCGACGCCTGCGGGCAGATCGTGGAGATCACCGGCAGCAAGGTCGTGTTCCTG
>NZ_LZKV01000101.1:0-4653 GCF_001672995.1 Mycobacterium sp. 1482292.6
GCTACGTCTTCATCGAGACCAAATCCGGCGTGACGCGCTGCCAGATCAACAGAGACACCGTCGGCTGTGAGGCGCCCTTCACCAACTCCCCGCTGCAGGACGGCGAGCACGCCAACGGCGTCAGCATCAACAGCGGCGGCAAAGTGCAATGGGTGCTGGGCAACCTGGGCGCCATCCCGACGGTCACCATCGACTACAAGACCTACGCGGCGCAGGGCTGGACCATCATCGCCAACGCCGACGGCACCCGCTTCACCAACGACCAGACCAAGCACGGCATGTTCGTCAGCGTCGAGAAGGTCAACACGTTCTAGGGAGCCGAAAGATCAACCGTCCCAGACCAGATGGCCGTCGGGGCGGCGGCGGGCTCCCTCCGCGGGTCGGTGCGGACTGAGCCGGCCGTCGGGCATCAGGTGCCGCACGGGCACCCCGCGGCCCAGCACCGCGACGTCGGCGATCAGCCGCCGGTGACAGCGCCACCAGACGCTCTCGCTGCACATCACCGCCGTGGTGCGCCGGCCCGCATCGGCGAGAACGTCGTCCAGGGCCGCGTCGAACTCGGGCGTCCGGGTGTATGCGGCGTAGGCCCGGAACGCGGCCACCGTCCACCAGCTGTCCGGCTCCGGTTCTCCGGCCGCGATATGCCGGCGCCCGCCGAGGCGGGGCTCCCATCGGTAGCCGATGCTCCCTTGCGGCAGCCAGGATTCCAGGGCCTCGCGGCGCACGTCCGGATTGGTCCGGCTGGCCGGGTAGCGCCGCACGTCCACCACCAGCGCAACCCCCGCCCCGGCAAGCAACTCTGATAGCCGCTCCCGGCCGGCCGCCCCATGCCCCACCGTCAGCAACACCGGTTCCATACGGACAGCTTGCCCGGGCGGACCGGGGCGCGATCTGAATTGATTACCTAGCCTGCGTTAGTAACCTTGCCGTTGAGTTCGGGAGGGGTGACAATGCGAACGGGATTGATCAGCGGTCGGGCGGGCGACTGACGACGCCATGCAACTGCAATACCTCAGCATCCCGGCGCTGATTGCCGCGGCCAGTGGCGACCCCTGGGCGATCAACGCAAGCTTGCAAGCGGGGAGCCCACTGCAGATTTCCAACCTCGCGGAGGCCTTTCGCAAAGCGGGGCGCTGCACACAAGAGGCCAACGACGCGTTCGAGCAGGCTCGCACCCGGTTCGAGGCCGCCTGGAATCACCAGGATGGCGATCATCCGATCACCGGCTCCGATGAAGTGCAGCGGGTGACGAAGGCCCTTGGGGCACAGTCGCTGCAGATTCCGAAGATCGGCGCGGACCTGGAGAACATCGCCGCGACCTTGGCCGAGGCGCAAAGAACCGCGGCCGGTCAGATCGCGTCGCTGGAAGCCCAGCTGCAGGAACTCGATGAGCTGATCGGCGAAGCCGACGAGATGGAAGACGACGACGACCTCACCCAGGCCGATATCGACGCGCTCGAAGCGTTCATCGCCGGCCGTGAACAAGACGCGATCCGCGACACCAAAACCGCGCTGGCCCGGCTGCAAGCGACGCGCGACGGCTACTCCAAGTCGTTTCAGGATGCGATGGGCACCCTGCACGCCGACGGTTATGACACCGTCGGCCCCCAGGCAGGACCGGCCCCGGCACCGTCCGACCAACCCGGCCCGGCACCGGCCGGCCAGCCCGGCGGGGGTCCCGCGTTGGCCCCGACGAAGGGGGAGGTGGCAACCGGGGCCGCGGGAGCGGTGGCCGGTGGCACCGCCGACGGCGTGCGCCAGGCGACTACTAATTTGATCGCCGAGTCCCCCGGTACGGGTCCCGGGAAGGCGGATCCGGCGTTGTTGAGGTGGTTTGAGGACCCAAAAATCGGCGGAGTCGAACTCAAGGGCTTCTCGCGCGTCAGCATGGTGGTGGGTGCCGCCAGCGCGGTGCCCGCCGTCATGTCCGACATCAAGGATGGAAATTCGGTGCCGGAGGCAGTCACCCGGGAGACGGCCGGAACCGCCGCCGGGCTCTGGGCGGGCGCGGCTGTTGGAGGCCTCGCCGCGGACGCGGCGGCCGGTGCAGCGATCGGCTCGGTCGTGCCGGGTGCGGGGACCGCCATTGGCTTGGTGGTCGGCGCCGGTGTCGGAGCAGTAGTCGCATGGGGCGGATCCAAGGTGGTCGGAGAGCTTTGGCAGCCGGTCGCGAATGCCGTCGGTAGCGCCGTGCACGGCGTGGAATCAGTTTTTGGTTTCGGATAGGGCGACGACGATGCGATTCGATGAGTTCGTAGCGAGGCACGGCGTTGCTCTGTCTCCGGTCGATCGGTTCGGAGGGCTTATGGTCGAGGTGCGGGTACCGCCTGGCTGGGAACCCTTCGATTCCGCCGTCGGACTCCGGGTGTGGGCTTGCCGCACCGACCCTCACATCGACGTGTTTGGCGCGAACGCGGTGTTGACGATGCATCGTGTCGAGGCCGCTCTGGACCCCGCCGAAGTATTCGCGATGCTGGCCGAGCAACAGTTGCAGTCGGTGCCGGGCTGTCACGAAGTGCACCGCGAAGTCCGCCCCGCCGGTGCATCTGTCGGAGTTCAGGGATTGCTTGTGATGCTGATCGCCCATGAGCTCGGCACTATCGATAGCGTCTCGCGATCGAGGATCATCCCCACTGAAAAGGAGACGTTGATCGCTCAACTCACGGTGACCGCGCTACACGATTCGCCAGTGGAGCGGGCCGGCATCGGGCTGGATGTCCATATGGGTGCGGCGCCGGTAAGTCCAGCTTCGGGGGATCACCACCGCAAGGCTCCCGCCACCACAACGCGAGACAACGGCTAATGGCCAACGCTCAAACGAGCGGCAAGTGGGGGCGGATACTGCGCTACGCCTTCGGCGGCGCCATGTGCCTGATGGCGGTGGTTGCGATGTCGGTGGGAGTGCAGTGGTACTTGTCCCTGATCGCATTCTGTACGGCGCTCATCTTCATCCTCGGCAGGCGTCGGATTTTTCGGCCAGGAGTCAACCGGTCTGAAGACGAGATCGTCTGCCGCTACCTTCCCTGGTACGAGGGAAATGCTTACGTCTTGAACGTGCTGGTGCCGGCGCTGGGCGTGGTCAGTGTCGGCGCGGGTTATGCGCCCGGTAATCCGGGATGGCTTCGGTTCACCGGCATCACCCTGCTGATCCTGACGCCGGTCTTCGTGTTCAGCGCAGTGCGTATGTGGCGTCGTTGCCTGCTGGCCATCTCCCCGTCGGCGCTGACCGTGCGTTTGGCTGGACCCAAAGACGAGCTGACCGAAATCCGGCGTGATTGCGTTCGGGGCATTGAGCCCAAGATCGTCCCGAATGGGGTGAACGGACAGTCACTGCAAGTCGAGATTGCCTATCGCGCAGCGGATCTGACCAGCAAGACGGTGCTGCTCGGCCTCCAATTGAGCGTCCAGCCCATCAACCTTCTCAACGCACTGCTGGCCTGGAAAGACGGCGCCTCCGACACCCCGAGCGAGCTGCTGGATCGGGTCGAACGGATTCTCCGCGGTCATTCAACGGCCGACGTGTGACCGGCCCGGTCAGACCTTGGCGCCCAGCCCCGCGATCAGGTTGATCGTCACCGCCAGGACGACCGCCCCGAGGAGGTAGGACAGCAGCGCGTGGCGCAAGACCGTCGCCCTGATCGTGGTCAGCCCGATCTCGGTGTCCGACACCTGGTAGGTCATCCCGACGGTGAAGGCCAGGTAGGCGAAGTCCCGGAAGCGCGGCGGCTCGGGGTCGTGGAAGTTGATGCCGCCCGGTTCGTCCGAGTAGTAGAGCCGCGCGTAGTGCACGGTGTACAGCGTGTGCACGGCGACCCAGGACGCGGCGACGGTCAGGATGCCGAAGACGGCGGCGGCCAGGGCTTCGTGGCCCGCGCGTGACCCCGCCGCCACCACGTAGCCGACCCCGCCCAGGCTCGCGACGCTCGCCGACAGGATCACCGCGTCGGCGATCCACCGGGTCGGGTCCTCGCGCGTCGCCCATCGACAGGTCTGCTCGGCGTCCATGCCGAGCACGATCAGCTGCGTCCACACTACGTACGTTCCGGCGGTGACGATCCAGCCGGCCAGCGCAAAACGCCAACCGGCGGTGTTGCCCACCACGACGGCGACGGCCACGCCGAGGGCCACGGAGACCAAGATCCGGACCGCGCCCGTGTCCCGAAACAACTTCACCAGGGAGTCCACGATCTCGACCTAACCACCAAACGCGGGTCGTCGGACCACGTTCGGGTGCTCACCCGTGTCGGCCCGGCCCAGGCATCAGGAGATTGGCAGGTGAGGTCAGTACGATCAGTGCCGTGGCATCCAATGGCCCACGCGACGACTTCCACAACCAGCCGACGCAGCATGGCGACTTCGGTGTGAGCGAACAGCCGCCTACCGGCGAGATTCCGCCACCGGTCTGCCCGTGGATGAGTTCGATGACGCCGAAGATGATGAGCCCGATCAGGACCACGACGGAGACCAGCCAGGCGATCAGCATCGCCGGCTTGCGATACCAGGGGGTCGGCTCGCTCTCCTGGTCAAACGGGTCGCCGCCGTCGGCCTGCTCGGACCCCTGCGGCGGGTGCGGCGGGGGGCCGACGTCAACCGGTGATGCCGCCTTGCGGGGACCGACGGGAACCGAGATGCGGTGGTAATTGGCCTCGGCGG
>NZ_LZKV01000102.1:0-70887 GCF_001672995.1 Mycobacterium sp. 1482292.6
CGCCTGGTCGGAGCGGGGGATTTGCGTTCGCCGCAGCGATGAAAGGCCTGCCGGACAGCAAAAAGGCCGCCGCTGGATCCCCTCACTCCAGCGGCGGCCCTTTTCGTACGCCAATCCGCGATGCGGACGGGCGGTCGTATTCGGGGGATGCCCCGTATTGCCGTCGGGGTCGGGGGGTCAGACCACAACACGGGGCCATCCGGTGGGTCGGATACCCGCGCCCCCTTCCGACTAACCAGATGTGACTCAACTCATGACGAGCGCCGATCCGGCGGGACCGGGCCCCGACGGGTCCGTCAGGCCTCCAGGATGGCGGCTACGCCCTGGCCACCTGCCGCACAGATCGAGACCAGGGCGCGCACGGTGCCGCCGCCCTTCTGCTCGGCCTTGCGCTGGGCGAGCTGCTTGGCCGCCTGGGCCAGGATCCGCCCGCCGGTGGCGGCGAACGGGTGGCCGGCGGCCAGCGAGGACCCGTTGACGTTCAGCTTGGATCGGTCGATCGAGCCCAGCGCGCCGTCCAGGCCCAGCCGCTCCTTGCAGTACTCCTCGGATTCCCAGGCCTGCAGGTGGCACAGCACCACCGACGCGAACGCCTCGTGGATCTCGTAGAAGTCGAAGTCCTGCAGGCTCAGGCCGTTGCGCGCCAGCAGCCGCGGCACGGCGTAGGTCGGTGCCATCAGCAGGCCGTCGCGCCCGTTGACGTAGTCGACGGCGGCGGTCTCCGAATCCACCAGGTAGGCCAGCGGGGTCAGCGAATGCGCGGCCGCCCACTCGTCGGTGGCCAGCAGCGCCACCGACGCACCGTCGGTCAGCGGCGTCGAGTTGCCGGCGGTCATCGTCGCGTCACCCGCCTTGACGCCGAACACCGGGCGCAGCTTGGCCAGCTTCTCCGCCGACGAGTCCGGGCGCAGGTTGTCGTCGCGGTAGAGCCCCAGGAAGGGCGTGACCAGGTCGTCGAAGAAGCCCCGGTCGTAGGCGGCGGCCATGTTGCGATGGCTGGCGGCGGCCAACTCGTCCTGGGCCACGCGGGAAATGCCCATCTTCTTGGCCGTGAGCGCCTGGTGCTCGCCCATGGACAGCCCGGTGCGCGGTTCGCTGTTCACCGGGATCTCGACGCCCAGGGTGGCGGGCAGCGTGCCCACCAGCTTCAGCCGTTGCACGTTGGACTTGGCCCGGCGCAGCTTGAGCAGGGTGCGGCGCAGGTTGTCGCCCAGCCCGATGGGCGCGTCGGAGGTGGTGTCGACGCCACCGGCGGCGGCCACGTCGTAACGGCCGGACGCGATGCCCTCGGCGGCGGCCACGGCCGCCTGCAGCCCGGTACCGCAGGCCTGCTGCAGGTCGAACGCGGGCGTGTGGGACGACAGCTGCGAGCCCAGAACGCATTCGCGGGTCAGGTTGAAGTCCCGGCTGTGCTTGAGCACGGCGCCGCCGACGACGACCCCGAGCCGCTCGCCGGCCAATCCGAAGCGGTCCACCAGCCCGCCCAGGGCGGCGGTGAACATGTCCTGGTTGGACGCCTCCGCGTAGGCGCCGTCGGATCGGGCGAACGGGATGCGGTTGCCGCCCAGCACGGCCACCCGGCGACGCTCAGAACTGCGCTGAGCAGACTGTTTACTTGCCTCAGAACTTGCAGCGGCCACTATTCTTCTCCGTGTTTGCGCGGTCTATCGGTTTGGGAATCGCCCGTCCGGGGCCATAATACCCACTGTTCTTACTCTGCAGTAAGTTCGTCCCCGATACGGTTGTGCTGTAGGCATACCCCGATTTCGCAAGAACATGGAAGGTAGCTCCGGTGGCTCCCAAGGCTTCGTCCGATCTGTTCTCCCAGATCGTCAATTCCGGTCCTGGATCGTTTCTCGCCAAGCAGCTCGGCGTCCCCCAACCCGAGACGCTGCGCCGCTACTCCGCCGGTGAACCGCCCCTGGCCGGGGCCCTGCTGATCGGCGGCGAGGGCCGGGTCGTCGAACCGCTGCGCGCGGCGCTGGACGCCGACTACGACCTGGTGGGCAACAACCTGGGCGGCCGCTGGGCGGACAAGTTCGGCGGCCTGGTGTACGACGCCACCGGCATCACCACGCCGGAGGGGCTCCGGGGGCTCTACGAGTTCTTCACCCCCCTGCTGCGCAACCTGGGTCATTCCGCGCGCGTGGTGGTGGTCGGGACCACGCCCGACGCCTTGCAAAATACAGAAGCCAGCCCGCACGAGCGGATCGCACAGCGCGCGCTGGAGGGCTTCACCCGTTCGCTGGGCAAGGAGCTGCGCAACGGCGCCACGGTCGCGCTGGTGTACCTGTCGCCGGACGCCAAGCCCGCCGCGACGGGCCTGGAATCGACGATGCGGTTCATCTTGTCGGCCAAGTCCGCCTACGTCGACGGCCAGGTCTTCTACGTCGGGGAGGCGGACTCCACGCCTCCGGCCGATTGGGACCGCCCGCTGGACGGCAAGGTCGCGATCGTGACCGGCGCGGCCCGGGGCATCGGCGCGACGATCGCCGAGGTGTTCGCCCGCGACGGCGCCCGCGTGGTGGCCATCGACGTCGAATCGGCCGCCGAGGCGCTGGCCGAGACGGCCAGCCGGGTCGGGGGCACCGCGTTGTGGCTCGACGTCACCGCCGAAGACGCCGTCGACAAGATCACTGAGCACCTGCGCGAGCACCACGGCGGGCGCGCCGACGTTTTGGTCAACAACGCCGGCATCACCCGCGACAAGCTGTTGGCCAACATGGACGACGCCCGCTGGGACGCCGTCCTGGCCGTCAATCTGCTTGCCCCGCTGCGGCTTACCGAGGGTCTGGTGGGCAACGGCACCATCGGCGAGGGCGGCCGGGTGATCGGTCTGTCGTCGATGGCCGGCATCGCCGGCAACCGCGGCCAGACCAACTACGCGACGACCAAGGCCGGGATGATCGGCCTCACCCAGTCGCTGGCCCCGGAGCTGTACGGCAAGGGCATCACGATCAACGCCGTCGCACCGGGTTTCATCGAAACCCAGATGACCGCCGCCATCCCGCTGGCCACCCGCGAGGTCGGCCGCCGGATGAACTCGCTGCTGCAGGGCGGGCAGCCGGTGGACGTCGCCGAAACCATCGCCTACTTCGCCAGCCCGGCCTCAAATGCGGTGACGGGTAACGTCATTCGCGTCTGCGGCCAGGCCATGCTGGGCGCATAGCGAACCGGGCTGTCGAGGAGAATGCCATGAACCAGCCAAGCGGCCTGAAGAACATGCTGCGCGCGGCGGCCGGGGCGCTGCCGGTGGTGTCCCGCAGCGGCGAGGTGCCCACCCGCACCGTGACCATCGAGCAATTGCCCATCGACCGCGCGAACGTGGCCGAGTACGCGGGGGTCACGGGCCTGCGCTACGGCAATCACGTGCCGCTGACCTACCCGTTCGCGCTGACCTTTCCCGCGCTGATGTCGCTGGTCACCGGCTTCGACTTCCCTTTTGCCGCAATGGGAGCGGTGCACACCGAGAACCACATCACGCAGTACCGCCCGATCGCGGTCACCGACACCGTCGGGGTGCGCGTGCACGCCGAGAACCTGCGCGAGCACCGCAAGGGGCTGCTGGTCGATCTGGTGACCGATGTCAGCGTCGGCAACGACACCGCCTGGCATCAGGTGACGACCTTCCTGCACCAGCAGCGGACGAGCCTGTCCGATGAACCCAAGCCGCCACCGCAGAAGCAGCCCAAGCTGCCGCCGCCGTCCACCGTGTTGCGGATCAGCCCGGGGCTGATCCGGCGCTACGCCGACGTCGGGGGCGATCACAACCCGATCCACACCAACTCGGTCGCGGCCAAGCTGTTCGGCTTCCCGACCGTGATCGCGCACGGAATGTACAGCGCCGCAGCGGTATTGGCCAACGTCGAAGCGCAAATCCCCGATGCCGTGCGGTATTCGGTGCGGTTCGGCAAGCCGCTGGTGCTGCCCGCGACCGCCGGACTCTACATCGACGAGCACGACGGCGGCTGGGACATTTCACTGCGCAACATCGCCAAGGGTTACCCGCACCTGACCGGCACGGTCCGGGCGCTCTAACCCGCGTGCGTCGTACTGCGGCCCTGGGCAAGCACTTTCAGCGCGTGTGCGCTGCTCGCGGTCAGCAGGAAGAGCAGAAACAGCCACAGCGGGGGCCGGGCGAGCTCCCAAACGAAGATCGCCGCCCAGATCGGTGACCCCTGGGTCACCGCGAGCACGCCGGCGGCGCCGGCCAGCGACACCGCCGGGACGTGCAGATGAGTTCCCATCGCCCAGTTGATCGCCAAGACCAGCGCGGCGCCGGCGGCGGCGCCGGTGGCCAGTGAGGGCGTCAGCAGGCCGCCGGCCCCGCCCGCGCGCAGAAACAGCGCGGTCAGTAGGGGTTTCAGCGCCAGGATGGCCAGCGCCGAGAGCAGGGTCATGCCGCTGGCCAGGCTCACGGTCAGGATGCTGCGGCCGTTGCCGGGCAACTCGGGCCACCAGTGCGAACACACGCCCATCACCAGGCCCGCTCCCGCGAGCGCGGGGATGAGCAGCGCAGTCCTCGGCTGGCGGGCGGGCCGGGCCGCGGCCATCAACCGGTTGAACGCCAGCCCGACCGCGAGAGCCACCGGCGCCAGCAGCAATCCGTGCGCGGTCAGCAGATACGTGGACTCCCCGATCGGCCATCGCAGATTGGGTTGATCGCGGGTGATGGCCGAGCCGACGGCGACGGCCAAGCCGGAGGAGAGAAACGCCGCGCCCACCACCCGCGGCCGCCAGGTGTTCAGCAGGATCCGGATCGAGAACAGTGCGCCGGCCAGCGGAACCGCATACACCGCACCCAGGCCCGCGCCCGCCGCACAGGCCAGCAGGATCTCGCGATCGCGCGGGCCCAGCCGCCTGAGCCATCCGGTCCCCAAATCGCTGAGCGCAGCGGCGAATTGACGTGGGGCGCCCTCTCGCCCGAGCGATGCTCCCGATCCGACGAGCAGCACCTGCAGCATCGCGTCGACGCTCCAGGACAGCCGCGGCACGGGTGCGCGGGCGGCGATGGTCTGCGCCAGCGGGGGCACCTCGGCCCGGCGCCGCAGCAACCACCACCCCAGGCCCGCCAGCCCGGCGCCGATCATCGGGCCCAGCATGCGCCGGATCGGGCTGCTGGCGGTCACCCCTTCCAGCAGCGCGCCGAAACTGTAGTTGTAGGTGGCGTGCTGGACCACGCGCAGCACGAACGTCGTCGCCAAGCCTGCGACTCCGGCGAGCAAGCCGACGATGATTACGGCGCAGAAGAATTCGAGGTTGCCGCGGTCCGAGCTCGGGACGCTCATCCGGGCCACCGCAACGACCCTGGGGCTAGTCGCCGGCGGCGTCCGAGCCGCCCGCCTCGGGGTGCGCCGCCGCCCGTTCCGCCGGCGACCCCTTGAGGCCGTACCAGAACAGGTCGATCATCAGCTGGGCCGCCTCCTCGACGTCGACGTCGCCGGTGGACAGCCGGTTGGCGACCGCCTCGCCGGCGCCCACCAGGGCCACGGCCATCATCTCGTTCTCGCGCTCGGTGCGCGGGTTGCGGCTGCCCGCCCGCATCAGCCCGGCCACGAGTTCGATGATCTGCTCGCGTCCCTCGCGGACCATGTGGGCGAACGCCTGTGAGCTGGTGGCCTGGGTGTACATCACGATCCAGGACGCCCGGTTGGCGTCGATGTAGCGCATGAACGACGCGATGGTGTTGCGCAGCATGTCGTTGGGGCTCTGCTGGAAGTCGATGTCGGCGCGCACCGCGTCGATGAACCGGCCCATCTCCCGGTTCAGGCAGGCGCCGAACAGGTCCTCCTTGGAGCCGTAATACAGGTACAGCATCGGCTTGGAGATCTGCGCCTCGGCGGCGATGGCATCCATCGAGGTCTCGTGATAGCCGTTGACCGAGAACATCTGGACGGCGGCGTCGAGCATCTGCTGCTCGCGGACGGCGCGCGGTAACCGCTTGGTGCCACCCGCCATCGCTTACCTTTCCGACCCGTCTAGCTGACTCAAGGGTAAGCAATGCGGCCCGGCCGCCACATCCGTTGGTGCGGACGGGGCCGACCCGCTAGTGGCCGCAGTTACGGCTGGGGCCCTTCATCGTCGCCACCCGCACCAGCGAATCGTCGACCTGCTTGGCCGGCAGGTCGCCCGAGGCCACCGCCTGTTGCAGCCGGTCCAGGACCGCCGGCACCTCGTCGGTGGTCACCCACAGCGCGACGTCGACGCCGGCCCGCAGGCTGCGCAGCACGGCCTCCGACACGCCGTATCGGTCGGAGATGGCGGCCATGCTGGACAGGTCGTCGCTGAACACCGGCCCGGTGAACGGCGGGCCCTTGTACCCGACCCCGTTGCGCAGCAGCTGCACGGCCTCGGGGCTCAGGCTGGCCGGGGCGTCGCCGGTGAGGCCGGGAACCTGCAGGTGGCCCACCATGACGCCGACCGGCGGCGAGACCACCAGGGTCCGGTAGGGCACCAGATCGCTGTTCTGCAGGGCGTCGAGCGGCGGCGTGACCACGCCGCCGGTGTGCGAATCGCCCGAGCCGTGCCCGTGGCCGGGGAAATGCTTGAGCACCGGCAGCAGGCCGGCGTCGCGCAGCCCCTGCGCATAGGCCCCGGCGTAGTCGGTGACCGTGGCAGGATCCGCGCTGAACGACCGGTTGCCGATGACGGCGTCGTCGGGCTCGTCGCTGACGTCGACGACCGGGGCGAAGTCGACGGTGATGCCCAGGTCGCGCATCTTCCTGCCGCGGTCGGCGGCCAGGTCATGCACCTGTTGGACCGTTTGCGTCTGCGCCAGCTCGCGCGGCGATGGCGACGTCCCGATCAGCGACTTCAACCGCGAGACCCGGCCGCCCTCTTCGTCGACGCTGACGGCCAGCGGCAGCGGACCCGCCTTGGCCGCGATGTCGGCCAGCGGTCCCTTGAAGATCGACAGGTCCGTCCAGCTGCCGATGAAGATGCCGCCCACGTGGTAGCCGTTGACGACGTTGCGGGCGTCGTCGGCGTTCTTCACGCCCACCATCAGCAGTTGGGCCAGCTTGTCGCGGAAGCCCAGTGTGGCCGGGAGTGCCGACGGGTCGGCGCACACCGGCGGCGCCGGAGCGGCGACCGGTTTGCTCGACGCCGACGAGCTGGGCGGGTGCGCGGCGGGGTGGTGGCCGCAACCGGCCACCAGCGCCGACGCGGCTGCGAGCACGGCGAAGGTGCGCGAAAATGCCATCGGGCCATGCTTTCACGGCGGGCGTTTCGTGCCCGGCGCCAGGGGGCATCAGCGGTACGTTGCTGATCGGGGGGCTGCAGACCCGTTCGACTGGCAGGGAGGGAGCCAGCGATGACCGGTTTCACGTTGGCCGCCGCGGTCAGCATCGCGGTGGGGTTGTCCGCCGGGGTGGCGACGACCGTCGGGATCACGCTCGCCGTGGCCGACCAGAGCCTGGTGTCGGTGCCCAGCCTGCAGCGCCCCGCGCTTCCGGTCGCG
This sequence comes from Mycobacterium sp. 1482292.6, assembly GCF_001672995.1. Classification (NCBI taxonomy): domain Bacteria; kingdom Bacillati; phylum Actinomycetota; class Actinomycetes; order Mycobacteriales; family Mycobacteriaceae; genus Mycobacterium; species Mycobacterium sp. 1482292.6. The sequence continues at coordinate 7,460 of NZ_LZKV01000102.1, forward strand.
CCCTATCAGGTCGAATACGGCGACCGCTGTTTCCACGGACACTGTCTGCACTGGTGACCGGGGCCCCGGTTGGGCGGGCGCCGTTCTGCTAGGTTGGCGCTAGGTCGAAAGTCAGGACCGCAAGCCGACCCCAGGAGCCGTCGATGAACCGGATCGTTGCGCCCGCCGCAGCGAGCGTTGTGGTTGGCCTGTTGCTCGGCGCGGCCGCGATCTTCGGGATCACCTTGATGGTCCAGCAAGACACGAAGCCGCCACTTCCCGGGGGCGATCCGCAGTCGTCAGTGCTCAACCGGGTCGAGTACGGCAACCGTAGCTAGCCGGTCGCGGACAGGGGCCGGACCTCCGGTCTCATGCTCGACGGCTGGGCCGGTGTCGCGGCGGTGGTTGTGGCTGGTCGGTGCGATCGCGCTGGCCCTGACGTTCGCCCAGTCCCCGGGGCGGGTCTCCCCCGACACCAAGCTGGACCTGACCGCGAATCCGCTGCGCTTCCTGGCCCGCGCGACCAACCTGTGGAACAGCGAGCTGCCGTTCGGGCAGGCGCAGAACCAGGCCTACGGCTACCTGTTTCCGCACGGCACCTTCTTTCTGCTCGGCCACGCGCTGGGCGTGCCCGGCTGGATCACCCAGCGGCTGTGGTGGGCGCTGCTGCTCACCGTCGGCTTCTGGGGGCTGCTGCGCGTCGCCGAGGCGCTGCGGATCGGCAGCCCGGCGTCGCGGGTGATCGCCGCCGTCGCGTTCGCGCTGTCCCCGCGAGTGGTGACCACGCTCGGCTCGATCTCGTCGGAAACCCTGCCGATGATGCTGGCGCCGTGGGTCTTGCTGCCCACGATCCTGGCCCTGCGCGCCACCGGCGACCGGTCGGTGCGCGCGCTGGCCGGGCAGGCGGGCCTGGCCATCGCGCTGATGGGCGCGGTGAACGCCATCGCGACCGCGGCCGGCTGCCTGCCGGCGGTGATCTGGTGGGCATGCCACCGGCCCAACCGGTTGTGGTGGCGATACACCGGGTGGTGGCTGGTGGCGCTGGCGCTGGCCACGCTGTGGTGGGGGGTTGCGCTGATGATGCTGCGCGCCATCAGCCCGCCGTTCCTGGACTTCATCGAATCGTCCGGCGTGACGACGCAGTGGTCGTCGCTGGTCGAGATGCTGCGCGGCACCGACAGCTGGACCCCGTACGTGGCGCCGACCGCCACCGCGGGCGCTCCGCTGGTGACCGGGTCGGCGGCCATCCTGGGCACCTGTCTGGTCGCTGCGGCCGGACTCGCGGGGCTGACCCGCCCGGCGATGCCGGCGCGCGGGCGGTTGGTGACCATGCTGCTGGTCGGGGTGGTGCTGATGGCCGCCGGATACAGCGGCGGGCTGGGCTCGCCGGTGGTGCACGCGGTACAGGCCTTCCTGGACGCCGGCGGCGCCCCGCTGCGCAACGTGCACAAGCTCGGATCGGTGATCAGAATCCCGGTGGTGCTGGGCCTTGCGCAGCTGCTGGGCCGGATACCGCTGCCGGGCAGCGCGCCAATGACGGTGTGGCTGCGCGCCTTTGCGCACCCCGAGCGCGACAAACGGGTGGCGGCGGCGATCGCGGTCGTGACGGCGCTGCTGGTCAGCACGTCGCTGGCGTGGACCGGTCGGCTGGCCCCGCCGGGGACGTTCACCGCGATCCCGCAGTACTGGCATGAGGCCGCCGACTGGCTCACCGAACACAACACCGGCACACCGGCGGCCGGGCGGGTGCTCGTCGTTCCCGGGGCGCCGTTCGCCACCCAGGTGTGGGGCACCAGCCATGACGAGCCGCTGCAGGTGCTGGGCGCCAGCCCGTGGGGGGTGCGCGACTCCATTCCGTTGACCCCACCGCAGACAATCCGCGCCCTCGATTCGGTGCAGCGCCTGTTCGCCGCCGGCCGCCCCTCGGCTGGGCTGGCAGATACTCTTGTCCGGCAAGGTATTTCATATCTGGCGGTGCGCAACGACCTGGACCCCGACACGTCGCGCTCGGCACGCCCCATCCTGGTGCACCGCGCCATCGACGGGTCGCCCGGACTGCGCAAGGTCGCCCAGTTCGGCGCGCCGGTGGGCCCCGGCACCCTGGCCGGTTTCGTCGCGGACAGCGGGCTGCGGCCACGGTATCCGGCGGTCGAGATCTACCGGGTCGGCGGCGATGACGACCCGGGCACACCGTATTTCGCCGACGCCGACCGGATGACCCGGATCGACGGCGGGCCGGAGGCGCTGCTGCGCCTGGACGAACGGCGGCGGCTGCTGGGCCGGCCGCCGCTGGGCCCGGCGCTGCTGAGCGCCGACGCGCGCGCCGCGGGGCTGGCGACGAGCGCCGGGGTGACCATCACCGACACCCCGGTGGCCCGCGAGACGGATTACGGCCGGGTGGACCAACATTCGTCGGCCGTCCGGGCCCCGGGCGATGCGCGGCACACCTTCAATCGGGTGCCCGACTACCCCGTCCCCGGCGCCGATCCGGTGGCCGGCGCCTGGACCGGCGGCCGGATCACGGTATCGAGTTCGTCGTCGGATTCGACCGCCATGCCCGACGTCGCACCGGCGACCTCGCCGGCCGCCGCGATCGACGGGGATTCGGCGACCGCCTGGGTGTCCAACTCGCTGCAGGCCGCCGTCGGTCAATGGATGCGGATCGATTTCGACCACCCGGTGACCAACGCGGCGATCACGTTGACGCCCAGCGCCACCGCCGTCGGCGCCCAGGTGCGTCGCATCCTGATCGAAACCGCCACCGGCAGCACCACTTTGCGCTTCGACGAGCCGGGCAAGCCGCTGGCCGCGGCACTCCCCTACGGCGAGACGCCGTGGGTGCGGATCACCGCGGCGGGCACCGACGACGGTTCGGCCGGGGTGCAGTTCGGCATCACCGACCTGACGGTCACCCAGTACGACGCGTCCGGCTTCGCCCACCAGGTCGACCTGCGACACACCGTGCGGGTGCCGGGGCCGCCGGCGGGCACGCCGGTCGCGGGCTGGGACCTGGGATCGGAGCTGCTGGGCAGGCCCGGCTGCGCCCGCGCGCCCGACGCCGTGCGCTGCGCGCCGTCGATGGCCCTGGCCCCGGAGGAACCGGTCAACTTCAGCCGGACGCTGACCGTGCCGACGCCGATGACGGTCACCCCGGCGGTGTGGGTGCGGCCGCGGCAGGGCCCCAAGCTCGCCGACCTGATCGCCGAGCCGAATACCACTGTGGCTCATGGTGATTCGGACACAGTGGACGTCCTCGGTTCGGCCTACGCGGCGACGGACGGCGACCCGGCCACCGCGTGGACGGCGCCCCAGCGGGTGGTGCAGCACAAGACCCCGCCCACCCTGACGCTCACCCTGCCACGGCCCACCGAGGTCACCGGCGTGCGGCTGACTCCCGGCCAATCGGTGCTGCCCGTGCATCCGACGATGGTGGCCGTCAACCTGGGCGACGGGCCGCAAGTGGCCGCGGTGAAAGCCGACGGGACGCAATCGATTCCGGTCAAACCCCGGGTGACCGACACCGTGACCGTCAGCCTGCTGAATTGGGCGGACGTCATCGACCGCAACGCATTGGGTTTCGACCAGCTCAAGCCGCCCGGGCTGGCCGAAATCGCGGCGCTGGGCGCCGACGGCAACCCGATCGCGGCACCCGACCCCGGCCGCAACCGCGCCCGGGAGGTCACCGTCGGCTGCGAGCGCGGACCCGTCATCGCGGTCGCGGGCCGGTTCGTGCACACCGCGATTCACACCACGGTTGGGGCGATCCTGGATGACGCTCCCATCGCGGCGGTGCCGTGCGAACACGACCCGATCGAGCTGCCCGCGGGTCAACAGGAATTGCTGATCAGCCCAGGCGCTCAGTTCGTGGTGGACGGGGCCCAGCTGTCCGCCCCCGTCCCCGCCGAAGCCGCACGGCCCGTTCGGGTTTCGTCATGGCGGGGATGGGGCCCGGATCGCCGCGAGGTGCAGGCACCGGCCTCGACCACCTCCCGCGTGCTGGTCGTCCCGGAAAGCATCAACCCCGGTTGGGTGGCGCGCACCAGCACCGGGACACGCCTGACGCCGATCGCCGTCAACGGGTGGCAGCAGGGCTGGGTGGTGCCCGCGGGCGACCCCGGGACCATCACGCTGACGTTCGCCTCCAACTCGCTCTACCGGGCGGGCCTGGCCGTGGGGCTGTCCCTGCTGCCGCTGCTGGCGCTGCTGGCGCTCTGGCGCACCCGGAGAAAGGGCGTCGACGACACGGCCGAGCCCGCGCGACCGTGGCGGCCCGGCGTGTGGGCGGCCGTCCCCGTGCTGGCCGCCGCGGCGGTGATCGCGGGCGTGGGCGGCGTCGCGGTGATGGGGGTGGCCCTGGCCCTGCGGTACGCGTTGGACCAGCGGCGCTGGGAGCACCTCAGCGTGGTGTGCGGCGCCGGCGGGCTGATCCTGGCGGGGGCGGCGCTGTCGCGCCAGCCCTGGCGGTCGGCCGACGGCTACGCCGGCCACTCCGCGAGTGTCCAGGCGCTGGCCCTGATTTCGCTTGCGGTGCTTGCCGCTTCGGTCGTGACCGCACCGCGTCGGCGGACCGCTCGGGCCGACGGGCCGCGCGACGAATAGTCGGCCGGGCTATTGGCTACCCGTTTACCGGCTGATTGACTGGATACGCGGGTTGGCGTAACCGCCACCGACCGAGGAGCTAGCGCCATGGACTGGTTTTCCGCACCCCAATATTGGGTGGGCAGACTGGTGCTCGAGCGCGGCGCCGCGGCGATCTATCTGCTCGGGTTCGTTGCGGCCGCGGTCCAGTTCCGCGCGCTCATCGGTGAGCGGGGCATCCTGCCCATTCCGCAGTTTCTGGCGCGCCAATCGTTTTGGCGCACGCCGAGCCTGTTTCATTTGCGCTATTCCGATCGGTTGTTTGCGGCCGTCGCCTGGTTCGGAGCGGCGTTGTCGGCGGCCGTCGTCGCCGGGGCCGCCGACGCGGTGCCGCTGTGGGCCGCGATGGCGATGTGGCTGACGCTGTGGGTGTTCTATCTGTCGATCGTGAACGTGGGGCAGACCTGGTACTCGTTCGGCTGGGAATCACTGTTGCTCGAAACCGGCTTTCTGATGATCTTTTTGGGCAACCACGACGTGGCACCTCCTGTCCTGACGTTGTGGATGGTTCGGCTGCTGTTGTTCCGTGTGGAATTCGGCGCGGGACTGATCAAGATGCGCGGCGACCCGTGCTGGCGTGACCTGACGTGTTTGTACTATCACCATGAGACGCAACCGATGCCGGGCCCGTTGAGCTGGTTTTTTCACCATCTCCCCAAGCCGCTGCACCGGATTGAGGTGGCGGGCAACCATTTCGCGCAGCTGATCGTGCCGTTCGGACTGTTCGCGCCGCAGCCGGTGGCCGGCGTGGCCGCCGCGATCATCGTCGTCACCCAGCTGTGGCTGGTCGCCTCGGGTAATTTCGCGTGGCTCAACTGGGTGACCATCGTGCTGGCGTTCAGCGCCATCGACGACGCGTCGGTCGCGGCGGTGCTGTCCACGAGCCTGGCCCCGGCGCATCCGGGTCCGACGCCGCTGTGGTTCATCGGCCTGGTCGTCGCGATCGCCGCGGCCGTGCTGTTCATGAGCTACTGGCCGCTGGCGAACATGCTGTCCTCGCGGCAGCGAATGAACATGTCTTTCAACTCGTTCCACTTGGTCAACACCTACGGCGCCTTCGGCAGCATCGGGCGGATCCGCCGCGAGGTGGTGATCGAGGGTACCGACGACGCGGTCGTCACCGCCCGCACCGTCTGGAAGGAATACGAATTCAAGGGCAAGCCGGGCGCGCTGCGCCGGCTGCCGCGACAGTGGGCCCCCTATCATCTGCGCCTGGACTGGCTGATGTGGTTCGCCGCGATCTCGCCGGGCTACGCGCAGCCGTGGTTGCGGCCGTTCTTGCAGCGGCTGCTGGAAAACGATCGACCCACGCTGCGGTTGTTGCGGCACAACCCCTTCCCGGATGCACCGCCGAAGTTTGTGCGGGCGCAGCTCTACCAGTACCGCTTCACCACGCCGGCCGAGCTGCGTCGTGATCGGGCCTGGTGGCATCGCGTCCTGATCGGCGGATACGTGCCGCCGATGAGTCTGCCGCGGGTGACCACCGCCACTTGAGGCCGAGAAACGGGTGTCCCGGCGCGGTTCCGTTCACCGCAATTCAAACCCTGGTCAGCCCAACCGATCCGCCATAGCCTCGCCTGGCACTGCGCCGCAGTTCTTGCCGGCGCGAATCGCACGTGTCGAACCGCTACGAGGATACGCAACCTGTGAGTCTGTCCAGCACTGCGCTTTTGGCCCGCACCGGCCGACCTTCGGTACCGCACCGAACCGCTCGGTCAACCCGGTGTCCGAGTCGGCGGAGTCCGATGTCGGCGCGGCGCTATGCCGCGGTCCTGCTGGCCGGCCTCGCGCTGCTGTTGCCGGCGTGCGTCTCCCGCCAACACGCCGCCGGTCCCGGTCAGGTGCCGACGCAAGTCCCGCTGTCCCAGCTGGCCGACCTCACGCTGAAGGTCGGCGATCAAAAGAGCGTGGCCACCGAAGCCATGCTGCGCGCCGCCGGCCAACTGCAGGGCCTTGCGTACCGGATCGACTTCTCGACCTTCACCTCCGGGCCTCCGATGGTCGAAGCCGCCGCCGCGGGCAAGATCGATTTCGCCATCACCGGTGACACCCCACCGATCTTCGGCGCGGTCGCCAACGCCCGCATCAAGGTGGTGTCCGCCTACGACGGCGGCGGTCCCGGCGACCAGATCCTGGTCCACACCGATTCGACCATCCGGTCGGTCCCCGACCTGCGCGGCAAGACGATCGCGCTCGCCAAGGGCAGCTCAGCGCACGCCAATGTGCTCGACCAGCTGGACAAGGCCGGTCTCAAACCGGCCGATGTCCACCTCGTGTTCCTACAGCCCGCCGACGCCCTGTCCGGATTTCGTAACGGTCAGGTCGACGCCTGGGCGGTGTGGGATCCCTATACCGCCCAGGCCGAACAGCAGCTCCCGGTGCGCGGCCTGGTCACACGCAAGCACAAGTACTCGTTTGGCATCGCCTCCGACAAGGCACTGGCCGACGCGAAGACCAACACGGCCCTGGGGGATCTGCTGACGCGATACGCCCGAGCCGCGGCATGGGCTCGCGAGCACCCGCAGGAGTGGGCCGCCGAGTACGCCAAGTCCGCCGGCGTCGACCCCGCCGTCGCCGCCGTCGCGCAAGGCCGCACGCTGCGCCAGCCGATCCCGCTGGACGACACCGTGGTGGGCGCCGAGCAACGGCTCACCGATCTGTTCGCGGCCGCCGGCCAGATCCAGTCCGCGCCGCATTTCGGCGACTGGGTAGATCGTCGCTTCAACGCCACGGCGGCGACTCACTAATCCGCTAAGGGCTGTCGCTCCGGGGTCCGCGCGCCGCGGCTACTTCCGGTAGGACAGCGCCCCGGTGCCCGCTAGCTTGCCGCCTTCGACGATCAGGTACTCGGGGCGGATCGGCGTGCCGGCGAACCAGCTTTCCAGGATTTCCCTGGTGCCGGCCGCGTAGCGCGCCTGCGCGGACAATGTGGTGCCCGAAACATGGGGTGTCATGGCGTTATTCGGCATCGTCCGCCAGGGGTGGTCGGGTGGCGGTGGCTGCGGATACCACACGTCCCCGGCGTAGCCGGCCAGCTGACCGGACCGCAGCGCGTCCGCGATGGCCTCCGGGACGGTCTCCTCGGCGCGGGCCGTGTTGACGATGTAGGAGCCCCGCCGCATCGTCGAAATCAGGTTCTTGTCGAACATCCTGCGGGTGCCGTCGTAGAGCGGCGAGTGGATGGACACCACGTCGACCGCCCGCACCAGCGATTCGACCGTGGGGTGAAACGTCACGTTGAGTCGTTTCTCGGCTTCCGGCGCCAGCCGGCGGGTGTCGGTGTAGTGCAGGTTGACGTCGAACGGTGCCAGCCGGCGCAACACCGCACGCCCGATCCGCCCGGCGGCAATCACTCCGACGTCCATCCCCTCCAGGTCGTAGGCGCGTGCGGCGCAATCGGCGATGTTCCAGCCGCCGTCGGTCGCCCACCGGTGCGACGGCACGAAATTGCGGACCAGCGCCAGGATCTGCATCACCGTGTGCTCGGCGACGCTGATGCTGTTGCTGTACGTCACCTCGGCCACGGTGATCCCGCGCGCTTGCGCCGCGTCCAGATCAACGTGGTCCGAGCCGATGCCGGCGGTCAGGGCCAACTTGAGGTTGGGCGCCTTGGCGATGCGCTCCTTGGTCAGGTAGGCCGGCCAAAACGGTTGCGATATCACGATTTCCGCATCGGCCAGCTCGCGCTCGAATTCCGAATCGGGGCCGTCCTTGTCCGACGTCACCACCAATTCGTGCCCGGCATCTTCGAAAAACCTGCGCAGCCCCAAAGCCCCCGACACACAGCCGAGCAGCTCGCCGGGAGTGAAGTCGATCGTCGACGGGGTCGGCACGGTGCTGCCGTCGGGATAACCCTGGATCGCCGGGACGCTGTCGCGCGCGTAGCGCGGCGGGTACCCGTCGACGGGATCGGGGTAGAGCACCATCACACACTTGGCCATCGAGTTCTCCTTCAGCCGGCGGTCAGGCCCAGTCTCAGACGGCGACCGCGCGGTTGTCCAAGACGCGATTCCGACCGGCCGATAGGCGGCGCCGATCAGCGCCGCTAGGACGGCTCGCTGAGCGTCGCGCCGATGCGGGCCTCGCGCGCGGTGCGGCGCAGCGCGCGGGTCAGCAACGAGCCCGGCTCGGCCCGGTTGGTGACCAGCGCTATCAACGCGGTGACCGACGGGCGCCGCAACGCCAGCACGCTGACCCCGGCGGGCACGCCCAGGGTGTGAATCCACGGTTGCGGCACGATGCTCGCCCACCGGCCGGTGCGGACGTGCGCGAACAGCGCTGCCACGGAATCGGTTTCCAGCCGCGGGGTCACCTGCAGGCCATGGGTGGCCAGCGCGTCGTCGATGAGCCGGCGCCCCCGCATGCCCTGCGTCAGCAGGCACAGCGGCAACTGCACGGCGTCCGACCACGTCATGTTTTTCGCTTCGCCACCAAGGAGTTCGGCGGCGGCGATGAGCACCGGCTGCTCGTGATACAGCGGGGTGACCAGCAGGTCGGCCGTGTCCTGTTGGTCCGGATACAGGATGCCCGCGTCCAGTTCGAAGCTGCGGACGCGTTCCACGATGCCGGCCGAGCGCAGGTTGACCTCGAGCTGAACCCGGACCAACGGATGCGCCGCGCAGAACGGATCCGTCAGCAACGCAACGGTAGTCGACGCGGCCGGTACCACCCCGAGCCGCAATTCACCGGTCAGGCCGGCCTGCAGCGCGGTGACTTCCTGCTTGAGGGCGTCGCGGTCGGCCAGGATGCGCCGCGCCCACGGCACCAGCCGCTCACCCTCCGGGGTGAGGCCCTCGAACTTCTGACCGCGCCGCACCAACGGAACGTTGAGTTCCGATTCGAGCTTGCGGATCGCTTCCGACAGCGCGGGTTGGGAGACGTAACAGGCGCTCGCCGCGCGCGCGAAATGGCGCTCCTGCGCGAGCGCGACGAAGTACTCCAGCTGACGGAACAGCATGTGCCCATTCGATCACGTGGCCCGGCGGGACGCTCGTTCGCAGGTCTCCCGAAGGCCGGCGCGCTCTCTAGAGCGTTTCGTCCAGCTCGCCGAGGCGGTCGGTCAGCCGTAGATTCTCGGAGTAGTCGACCGGGCAACTGATCAGCGACACACCGTCGTCGTCGAGCGCGGCCCGCAGCGTGGGCAGCAGTTCGTCGGCGCTGTTGATCCGGTATCCCTTGGCGCCGAAGCTTTCTGCGTACTTGACCACGTCGGGGTTGTTGAACTTCACGTAGTAGTGCGCCCCGAGCTCGAGGTCCATCTTCCATTCGATGAGGCCGTAACCGCCGTCCTCCCAGATCAGCACCACCAGCGGGATGCGCTCGCGCACGGCGGTCTCGATTTCCTGCGAGTTCATCAGGAACGCGCCGTCGCCGACGACGGCCAGCACCTTGGCCTCCGGCTGCGCCAGCTTGACGCCCAGCGCCCCCGGGAGGGCAAAACTCATGGTGGACAAGCCATTCGAGATCAGGCAGGTATTACGCTCGAAGGTCGGGTAGAGCCGCGCCATCCACATCTTGGTGGCTCCGGTGTCGACCAGCACGATGTCGCTGCGACCCAGCGCCGCGCGGGTATCGGCGACCACCCGGGCGGGCGCCAGCGGGTAGCGCGAATCCTGTTGTCCCCGTTCGAATTCGTCGGCCAGCAGGCCCGAGCCGGGCACATCGGCGGCGTGATCGAAGGTATGACCGGACAGCGCGTCGGTCAGGGCGTTCAGCGAGTCGCTGATGTCGCCGATGATCCCCACGTCGACGGAGTAGTGCGCGTCCACCTCGGCCGGGAAGCGGTGGATGTGGATGATCTTCTTGTCGCCCTGCGGGTTGATCCGGACCGGGTCGAATTCCTGCAACTCGTAGCCGACGGCGATGACGGCGTCGGCGTTGTCGAAGCCGAAGTTGACGTAGTCGTGCCGCATGAAGCCCAGCGTCCCGATGCTGTTCGGGTGGTCGTCGGGCATGACGCCCTTACCGTGGAACGTGTTGGCCACCTGGATGCCGAATTCCTCGGAGAAGCGCACCAGGGCCTTGGTCGCGTCGGCGCGCGCGGCGCCGTGCCCGGCCAGCACCACCGGGCGTTTGGCGTTGCGCAGCACATCGACGGCGCGCGCCACCTGGCGCGGGGCCGGCGCGTCGGCGCGGACGACATTGCGGGGCAACGGCCGCAGGTCGTAGTCGGTGTCGTCGGCGTCGATGTGCTCGGGCACCGCCAGGTAGACCGCGGCCGGACGCTCGGCCTCGGAGACTTTGAACGCCTTGCGGACCATCTCGGGGATGGCCCGCGCGGTCGGGACGCCGGCCGACCACCGGGTGATGGGGGCGAACATCGACACCAGGTCGACGTACTGGTGTGACTCCTTGAACTCCCGGTCGTGGCCCACCTGCGCGGAGATGGCGACCAGCGGGGTGCTGTTGGTGGTGGCGTCGGCCACCCCGAGCTGCATGTTGATGGCGCCGGGGCCCAGCGTGGCCGAGACCACCGCGGCGCGTCCGGTGACCCTGCCGTACATCTCGGCCATGAACGAGGCGGCCTGCTCGTGCCGGGTGAGCACATAACGGATGGACGAGGAAGCCAGCGCCTGCACCAACCGGATGTTCTCCTCGCCGGGCACCCCGAACACGACGGAAACACCCTCGTTTTCCAGGCACTTGACGATCAGCTCAGCGGCTTTGGTCATCCGACACCTCCCTTAGGGGAACGATAGTGGCAGGCTAGGTGTTGGACTTTTCAGCCGTAAGCAACACGAACCCGATGAAGGAGGGCCGACGTGCCCATCGCCACCATTAACCCGGCTACCGGCGAGACAGTGAAGACCTTCACCCCGGCCACCGACCAGGAAGTCGACGCCGCGATTGCCCGTGCCTACGAACGCTTCCTCGATTACCGCCACAACACCACGTTTGCCCAGCGGGCCGAGTGGGCAAACGCGACCGCCGACCTGCTGGAGGCGGAGGCCGACGACGTCGCCGCCATGATGACGCTGGAGATGGGCAAGACCCTGAAGTCGGCCAAGGCGGAAGCGCTGAAGTGCGCCAAGGGTTTTCGCTACTACGCCCAAAACGCCGAGCAGCTGCTGGCCGACGAACCGGCCGACGCCAAGGCGGTGGGCGCGAAGCAGGCCTACACGCGCTATCAACCGCTCGGGGTGGTGCTGGCGGTGATGCCGTGGAACTTCCCGCTTTGGCAGGCCGTCCGGTTCGCCGCACCGGCGCTGATGGCCGGCAACGTCGGGATCCTCAAGCACGCGTCGAACGTGCCGCAGTCCGCGCTGTACCTCGCCGACGTCATCGCGCGCGGCGGCTTCCCCGAGGGGTGTTTCCAAACCCTGCTCGTCTCCTCCAGCGCGGTCGAGCGCATCCTGCGCGATCCGCGGGTGGCGGCGGCGACCCTGACCGGTAGCGAACCGGCCGGCCAGTCCGTGGCGGCCATCGCCGGCGACGAGATCAAGCCGACCGTGCTCGAGCTCGGCGGCAGCGACCCGTTCATCGTGATGCCGTCGGCGAACCTCGACGAGGCCGCCAAGACCGCGGTCACCGCCCGGGTGCAGAACAACGGCCAATCGTGCATCGCCGCAAAGCGGTTCATCGTGCACACCGACATCTACGACGCGTTCGTCGACAAGTTCACCGAGCAGATGGAGGCGCTGACCGTCGGCGACCCGACCGACCCGGACACCGACGTGGGCCCACTGGCGACCGAGTCGGGCCGCGACGAGATCGCCAAGCAGGTCGACGACGCCGCCGCGGCGGGCGCCAAAATCCGCCTCGGCGGCAAGCCCATCGACCGGCCGGGGTGGTACTACCCGCCGACCGTCGTCACCGACATCACCAAGGACATGGCCCTCTACACCGAGGAGGTGTTCGGCCCCGTCGCGTCGATGTACCGGGCAGCCGACATCGACGAAGCCATCGAGATCGCCAACGCCACCACCTTCGGCCTGGGATCCAACGCCTGGACCAACGACGAGGCCGAGCAGCAGCGCTTCATCGACGACATCGAGGCTGGCCAGGTCTTCATCAACGGGATGACGGTGTCCTACCCGGAGTTGGGATTCGGCGGCGTCAAGCGGTCGGGCTACGGCCGCGAGCTCGCGGGCCTGGGCATCCGCGCGTTCGTCAACGCCAAGACCGTGTGGGTCGGGGAACCCGAGAGCGGCTCCTCGTCGGGCGACGACAAGGTCGAGTGAGCTCGGGCCGCCGCCGTCACACCCCAGCCAGCAGCTTCTCGTCCTCCTCGGCGAAGGTGTCCTCGAGCTGGACCGGCGAGTAGTCGAGGTCGATCTCGCTGAGCGGGCGCCCGCGCGCGCTGGAGATGGTGCCGAAGCGCCGCATCCCCTTATCGGAGGCGTAAGCCATGAACTCGTCCACCGACAGGCCGAAGGGCATCGGGTCGTAGAGGGCGAAGCCCTCCTCGATCAGGCGCAGGCCCAGCGGCATCAGCTCGTTCATCCGGGTCTCGAAGACGCCCCAGTTGGCGTCGTCGGCGGCCACGTGGCGCCGGCAGGTGAAGGTGCCCCAGGCCATGTGGCGTCGCTCGTCGTCGCCGATGCGACGCACCAGCTCCTGCATGCCGGGCAGGATGCCGCGCTCCACGCAGATCTTGTGCCAGCCGAAGTAGCCGGTCAGCGCCAGCATGCCTTCGACCATGTGGTTGTAGGTCACCGACGCGCGGACCTGGGCGGCCGGCGACGGATCGACCGTCAGCGCGTTCAGACAGTCCGGCAGTTCCTCATAGAAGATCGTGCGGTAGGTGGGCACGTCGTCGAGGTAGTAGTGCAGGTCCTCGGTGATGCCGACGGCGTCGAGCCACATGCGGAACACCTGGACGTGCTTGGCCTCCTCGAAGGCGAACTGCGTCAGATACATCTCGTCGCCGAGCCGGCCTTCGGCCCGCATCGCGGCCATGAACGGCTGGATGTCCTGGGTCACCGACTCCTCGCCGGCGATGAACTCGGCGCACAGCCGGGTCGCATAGCTGCGTTCGTCGTCGGTGAGCCGCTCCCAGTCCTCGCGATCGCGGGAGAAGTCGATGTCGGCCGGATTCCAGAATTTCGCGTTGCCGCCCGCAAAGAGCTTGAGCGGCAAGCTGTCCCAGTTGAGGCCGCCCTGTGCCATCGAGGCGATTCGGGTGCGATTCATGTGACCTCCTCAGATCGTTTGGGGGCTGGGCTGATCGGCGCGGATTTCGGCGCGGTCGAGAACGCGGCGGCCAGCACCGCGACGAGCCTGCGCACGGCCAGCGCCGGCTGCTCCGGGGTGGGCTCGTCGAGCCCGAGAATCGGATCCAGGCCGCGCATGTAGGGCGCCAGCGCCAGGTGCGGAAAGATCAACAGCAGCAACGACAGCAGCGCGTCGGTGTCGGAATCCGCACGTAGGTCGCCGCGCAGCTGCGCGTCGCGCACCAGCGGGCGCATCACCTCCAGGTAGTGCCGGTGGATGACGTTCTGCACGCTGACCCGGGCCTCGGTGTCGACTTCCAGGGTCGCCGCGGCGTGCAGCGCCCGTTCGTGCGGGTGGTCGGCGAAGTAGGCCACCCACGCGTCGAGCCAGTCGGTCAGGAAGTCGAAGAACGGCCGGCTCGGATCCAGCTCGCGGATGCGGTCCTCCATGTAAGCCCGCACCCGCTGGCTGCCGATGTCGGCGATGAACGCATACAGGTCGCGCTTGTCGGCGAAGTACTGGAACAGGCTGCCCTTGGCGACCCCAGCGCGGCGCGCGATGACGTTCAGGCTGCCCCGGGAGAACCCGTGCGCCCCGAACTCCGCCTCCGCGGCTTCGATGATCGCGGCGCGACGGGCGGGATCGACGCGCGCCCAGGTGACCGTCGGCAATGCAAACTCCTCACCTCAATGACCACTGGTCATATTACGGTGATCTGCGTCACAGTCAAGGGGTTCCGGCGGCCCCACGTGCAACCAACTTCACGCTCGCAGCCCAACGTGAAACTAACTTCCCCCCGAGCGCCCCGTTGGACGGGCGCTCGCAGCCCCGCGCCCGGCTGGCCGGGCGCTCGACGAGCGACGCCGGCCCTACGGCCGCATCTGATACGCGCCGTTGATGGGCGCGATGTGCTCTTTCCACAGCTGGTCGTAGCGCGACGGGTCGTGGGCGGGGCGACGGATCATCCGCATCGCGAAGCGGGCCTGCGCGTCCGTCGTCGCCGGCTTGTCGCCCAGCTCGACGGCGTACGCGTTGAAGTCGCGGACCAGCACGGCGAAGATCTCGTCGATCAGTCCCTCGTCGACGCCCGACAGCCCGGCCTCCTCCAGGATGAGCTGGGCGTAGGGCACGGTGGCGAACAACTGCCCGACGGCGAAGGCGAAGTCGATGTCTTTCTGCTGCGCGGCATCCGGCGTCGCGCCGGCCAGCATGTCGGCCAACACGTCGATCTGCGAGCGCAGCAGCGCGACGTTGGGCAGGTGCCCGAAGCGGTCGAACGGCGCGCGCCAATCGTGGAAGCGCACCTTGCCCAGCCCGCCGGTGGGGCCCTGGTTGAACAGGAAGGTGTCGTCGGCGGCGTCATCGCGACGCCCGATCAACGGCAAGTCGGCGTTCGGCGCAAACAGGAAATTGGGCATGAACTTGCCGAGCAGCCCGATGTTGATGTGGACGGTGCCTTCCAGCCTTGGGAGCAAACCGATTTCGCGGGTCATCGCCTCGAAGATGGTGTCCTTCTCCACGCCCTTGGCGGCGATGACGTCCCACAGCGCGGCGATGACGCGTTCGCCCTCGCTGGTGATCTTCGCCTTGGTGAGCGGGCTGTACAGCAGGTAGCGGCGGTCGGAGGCCGACGCGCTGCGCATGTAGTCGCAGGCGCGGGTGGCGACCATCCGCATCGCGACCAACCGCGCGTAGGCGTCGGTGAGCAGCCGCCGCACATGGGTGAAGTCGGTGACCACCGTCCCGTACAGGATGCGGTTGGAGGCGTGGGTGACCGCCTCGTACATCGCGTGGGTACACATCCCGACCGCGCCCCAGCCGAGGTTGTACTTGCAGACGTTGACGGTGTTGAGCGCCGCGTGGAACGCCTCGGGCCCGCGGTGCAGGATGTCGGCCTCGGTCACCGGGTAGTCGCGCAGCGCGTAGTTGGCGACGAAGTTCTGCGAGTTCACCACGTTCTTGATCAACCGGTAGCGCTCGTGCTGAGAGTCGGCGGCGAAGAACACGTACTCGTCGGTGTCGTCGAACTTGCCGAAGGTGGACACCATCCGGGCCACGTTGGCGTTGCCGATGTAGTACTTTTCGCCGTTGGCGACCCAACCCGCCTCGGAAGGCGTCAGGTTCATGTCGGTCTGGTAGACGTCCGCGCCGTGCGTCTGCTCCGACAAGCCGAACGCGAAGACCTCGCCGGCCTCGAGCAGCGCGGCGGCCTTGCGCTTGGCGTCGGAGTTGGCGCTCATCCAGATCGGCCCCAGGCCCAGGGCGGTGACCTGGAAGGGATACCAGTAGTTGAGCCCGTAGAAGCCGACGATCTCGGCGAACGCACTGATCCGGTAGGTGTCCCAGCGGCAATCATCGGCCCCATAGGCCGACGGTGTCAGCAGCGACGCGAAGATGCGCTCCCGGCCGACGTGCTCCAAAAAGTCCGAGTACCAGACCCGTTCGTGGTCGTCGGACTTCAGCCTGGCCTTGCCGCGGGATTCGAAGAAGTCCACCGTGGCGGCCATGATCTCCCCCGAGCGGCGGTCTGGGTACTGGCGTTGCAAGTGGTTGGGATTGAGCAACATGACGTGACTCCCAGCGGGTTCTCGACGAAGACGAGGGTGACGGTACTGCAATGGCGCGGCCCCCGGGGGCTGCCTGGAATAAAACGACCCTGTTGGTCGGGTGTTAGTCGACCTAGCATCAGTGGCGTGTCAGAACTCAATACCGCTCGCGGGTCCATCGATACCGCTGCGCTAGGCGTCACCCTCATGCATGAGCACGTGTTCATCATGACCACCGAGATCGCGGAGAACTACCCCGAAGCGTGGGGCGACGAAGAACAGCGGGTGGCCGACGCCATCAAACGGCTCAACGAGCTCAAGGCCCGCGGGGTGGACACCATCGTCGATCTCACCGTGATCGGCCTGGGCCGCTACATCCCGCGCATCGCCCGGGTCGCGGCGGCCACCGAGCTGAATATCGTTGTGGCGACTGGGCTTTACACCTACAACGACGTGCCGATGTACTTTCACTACCTCGGCCCGGGCGCGCTGGCGGGCGGGCCGGAGATCATGACCGACATGTTCGTCCGCGACATCGAGCAGGGCATCGCCGACACCGGCATCAAGGCCGGGATCCTCAAATGCGCCACCGACGAACCCGGCGTCACACCGGGCGTCGAGCGGGTGCTGCGCGCGGTCGCCCAGGCGCACAAGCGCACCGGCGTGCCGATCTCGACGCACACCCACGCGGGGCTGCGGCGCGGGCTCGAGCAGCAACGCATCTTCGAAGAGGAGGGCGTCGACCTGAGCCGGGTGGTGATCGGTCACTCCGGCGACAGCACCGACATCGGCTACCTCGAGGAGCTGATCGCCGCCGGCTCCTACCTCGGGATGGACCGCTTCGGCATCGACGCGTTCCTGCCCTTCGAGGATCGGGTGAACACGGTGGTGCAGATGTGCGAGCGGGGACACGCCGACAAGATGGTGCTTTCGCACGACGCCAACTGTTACTTCGATGCGATCCCGGAGGAGCTGGGGTCGCAGATGCTGCCGAACTGGCACTACCTGCACATCCACAACGACGTCATCCCGGCGCTCAAGGAGCGCGGCGTCACCGACGAGCAGCTGCACACGATGCTGGTGGACAATCCGCGCCGCATCTTCGAGCGGCAGGGCGCTTATGAGTGAGCCGATCCCGCCGATCGGTTCCCAGATTTCGGCGCTGGCCGCACTCGCCCCCGACGAACCGGCGGTCACCTGCGACGGCACCACCCTGACCCGGGCCGAGCTCGACCGTTCGACGAATCGGTTGGCCCGCGCCTACGCGGAACTCGGGGTGGGCGTCGGCGACTACGTGACGATGGTGCTGCCGAATTCGGTCGAGTGGATACAGGCCGCGGTGGCGTGCTGGAAGCTAGGCGCGGTGCCCCAGCCGTTGTCCGCCCGGTTGCCCGACGCGGAGCTGCAGGGACTGCTGGACTTGCGCCCACCCGCCCTGCTGGTCGGCCGCGAGCATCATCAGATCCCCAGCGTGCCAACGGGTTTCGAGCCCGATCCGGCGTTGTCGGATGAGGCGCTGCCCGAGGCGGTGTCACCGGTGTGGAAGGCGATGGGATCCGGGGGCAGCACCGGGCGGCCCAAGCTGATCGAATCCGGCGGCGATAGCCGGATACCGGCGGCGATCGGCTACCCGCTGGGCGCCCAGGAGGGCGACACCACTCTGGTGCCGGTGCCGTTGAGCCACAACACCGGTTTCACCACCGCGACCATCGCGTTGCTGATGCGCCATCACCTGGTGTTGATGAGCCGGTTCGACCCCGAGCGGTTTCTCCGGCTGATCGCCGACCATCGCGTCACCTTTTTGACGACGGTGCCGACGATCATGCAGCGGACGCTGCCGGTCTACCAGGCCAACCCGGAAGCCTACGACCTGTCCTCGATTCGGCGGTTCTGGCACCTGGGCGCGCCCTGTCCCCCGGCCATCAAGCAGGCGTGGATCGACCTGCTGGGCGCGGAGAAAGTCTGGGAGCTCTACGGCGGCACCGAATTACAGGCGCTGACATTCATCTCCGGAGACCAGTGGCTGGCGCACCGCGGCTCGGTTGGCCTGGTGGTGGCCGGCGAGATGAAGGTGCTCGACGACGACGGCAACCCCTGCCCGCCCGGCGTGGTCGGCGAGATCTACATGCGGCCCGGCCCGGACAGCGCGCCCACCTACCGCTATGTCGGCGCCACGGCGAAAAGCCGCGACGGCTGGGACTCGCTGGGCGATCTCGGCTATTTCGATGCCGACGGCTTCCTGTATCTCTCGGACCGGCGGGTCGACATGTTCACCGTCGGGGGCCGCAACGTCTACCCCGCCGAGATCGAGAACGCGCTCTCGGCGCACCCGGACGTGCTGTCGTGTCTGGTCGTCGGAGTCCCCCACGAGGATCTCGGCCAGGTGCCATACGCACTCGTGCACCCGATCGACGGTTCGAACCTGGATTGCGTTGGCGTGCAAGAGTTTCTGCGCGAGCATGTGGCGGGGTACAAGGTGCCGCACACCGTCGAGTTCGTCGACACCCCGTTGCGCGACGACGCCGGCAAGGCCCGCCGCTCGGCGGTGCGGGCCCAGATCATCGAGCGCTTGTCGACCGCGGAGGCCAGCTGACCCGCACTGGTCTAGGGCCGCCATGAGCCGCATTCGGCGATCAACGCATACGACAGTGCATTTAAATCAAGCTTGGGCCGCGCGAAGATGCTCCAGCAGGAATACTTGTTTTTTCGAGTCTGTAATCGTCTGTAATGACCAGGTACTGGAGAACGATGCCGTCTAAGTCACCGACATCAACCCCGAGACTGCCGCCCGCCCGGGTGGCTCGGGCGGTCGAGCGAGTCCGTCATCACGTGGGGCGGCTATACCAGAGACTGGCACCCCCGCCGATCGCGGTCATCGAAATCCTCTTCGGGGCCTTTCTGTCGCAGGCCATCTCGGCATCCGCGCAATTGGGCATTGCCGACGCGCTGGCTGCGGGCCCGTTGACCAACGAGGAGTTGGCGCGCCGCATCGGGGCCGACCCGGACAGCGTGGCGCGGCTCATGCGGTTGCTGATCAGCCGCGGCGTGTTTCGCAGGCGTCGCGACGGCCGTTTCGCGCTGAACGCGCTGGCCGACACGTTGCGCACCGACTCGCCGATCTCGACGCATGGGACTGCCCTGTTCTTCGGCTCCCCGCAACATCGAGCGAACTGGACACGGCTGGCCGATGCGGTGCGCACCGGAGAGCCGAATCCCCCGAAAGTGTTCGGCAAGGACATCTTCGACTATCTCCGGGACAACCCCGAGTTCGCGGAGATCTTCAACAACGCCATGACCTCCACGTCGTCAGTGTTGGAGGCTGCGGCGGTCGCGGCGTACGACTTCAGCAACTTCGGCGTCATCGCCGATATCGGTGGCGGCCACGGCCGGTTACTGTCGTCCCTTCTCGCCGCCGCCCCCAACGCCCGCGGCGTGCTGTTCGACCTCCCCGAGGCAGTCGAGGGAGCACCACCTGTGTTGGCCGCGCACGGCGTCGCCGACCGAGTCACGGTGACGGGCGGGTCGTTCTTCGAAAGCGTGCCAGTCGCTGACGCCTATGTGATGAAGAACGTCATCCACGACTGGCCCGATGACAAAGCCATCGCGATCCTCGGCACCATCAAAGCCGCGGCCCCTGCGGGCGCGAAGCTGCTGCTGCTGGAGATGGTGGTCCCCGACCACGACCGCGAATTCCTCGGCCACTACGCCGATATGGAGATGCTGGTGATGGCGGGCGCATTGGAACGCGATCTCAAGCAGTGGACCGATCTACTCCGGCGGGGCGGCTTCCGGCTGCAGCGCGTGGTGCAGACGGCGGGGCCGCTCTGCGTCATCGAAGCCGCGCCCGGTTAGGAGGCCCGCCTCCGGCTCAGGCCTGCTGCGGGATGACCCGGCGAGCCGCTACGCCGCGTCGGATTTGGAGAGCGGACGGGACCGGACCGGCCGTCCCAAGATCACCTTGGCCGTGATCGCGCCGAGCTTCAGCATGCCGAGGTAGGTCGACGGGTTGAACAGGGTCGGCCACACCGTCCGGGTCCTGTTTTCGTCGATCGGGCGTCCGGTGAACCGGTCGCGCAGCCACCTGAGGGCCATCGGCGAGGACAGCGGGTGCAGCAGCAGGTGACCGCAGAATCGATCGCGGTGATAGGTGACCGCCACCCCCGCCGCGCCATACGTCGCGACGAGCTCATCGATGTCGTCGACACTGATGATCCTGTCGTGCACCGCCTGGATCACCAGCAGGGGCAGTTCGGGTGGGGTTCTGCCGAGCCTGGTTTCGTCGAAGATGTGGCGCACCTCCGGCAGGTCCCACAGTTCGTCGGTGGAGATGTCGACGTAGGAGCCGATGTCTGCGTTGCGCAGCCGCCGAACCGCGCCCGCGGTGGTCAGCTTCCGCAATTCGTTCAGCACCGCCCTGCCCTCCTCGGTGGCGTGCTCGATGACGACCCGCTGCGCTTCCGGGAACACCTCCGTCAGCGCCGCGATCATCAGCGCGGCGAGTCCGGCGAAAAACGACCCGTTGAGGCGGCGCGCGACGCTTTCCGGGTCGGCGACCGGTGAGCCGAGCACCGCGCCGACGATATTGAGTTCCGGCGCGTAGCGGGCGGCCGCCTCGGCCGCCCACGCGGAGGCGAAACCACCGCCCGAATAACCCCACAAACCCACCGGGGCGGACGGGGACAAGCCCAGGCGTTCGCAATTCAGGGCCGCCCGGACACCGTCGAGAATGCGGTATCCCGGCTCGCGGGGTGCGCCCCACATGCCGTGACAGCCCTCGTGGTCGGGCACCGAGACCGCCCACCCTTCGGCCAGTGCCGCCGCCACCAGCAGGAACTCCGCCTGCGTGAACGCGCCGATCGCCCCGGCGCCGCGGCGCAGCGCGTACGACGGGAAACACTGCGACGCCACCGCATCGATAGCGCACTGATACGACAACACCGGACACCGCGGATCGCGCTGTTCCGGCAGCAACAAAGTGGTCACGGCGACCTCGGGATCGTCATGCAGGTTCGTGCTGCGGTAGAGGAGTTGGGTGGCCGTGAAGCTTTGCGGCAGCAGGCCCAGGAAGCCCAACTCGACGGTGCGCGAGCGCAGCACGGTGCCACATTCAGCCTGTTCATAACCCGGCGGCGGTTGGTAGAAGGGATCGTCATCCGGCGAGAGCGGACGCTCGCCAGGACGCAACTCCTCGTGTGGCGTGTCCGCCATCGGCCGTGCCGCGATCGTGTCGTTGTCCATTGTCGAACGCCTCTCCTGGACCGAAGCGACTTCGTCACCTTGCCGCTTCCGGCACCCGCGACCCGCCGCTCTCTCACACTCGGGGTTACCCAAAAAAGAGGTTTCGAGACCTTCGGTACCGCATCGGAGGGGAATTCAGGTGGCCGTCCGGGCGGGCTCACGGCGCGATCGCGTCGGCCTCGGCGTCGACATCCTGAGCCGTCTCGGCCGGCTTCTCTCGTTTCTCCCAGCGGCGCAACGCTTCTCGGCACGGCGACTCGACAAGCGCATAGCTGACCGCGGCGATCGCGAAACCGAAGATCAGCGTCAGCACCAGCACCGTGGGCATGCGGCCAGTGAACGGGAACGTCCCGAGCACCGGAAACACCATCGCCAACGCCGCCAGATGCCACACGAACAACCCGTAGGACCAGCGGCCCAACGTCACCATGGCGGTCGTCCCCAAGATGCGATGCGCGGTGTCCACCCGATCCAGCACCAGCGGGGCGACCAGCGCGAAGGCCACCACAGAGCCCATCGCGGTCTTCACCGCGAACTGAGCCGGGGTGCCGGGCACCAGACCTTCGGGACCCGCCAGCGGCGACGCCGCGATCAGGTAGGCGACCACCGCGACGGCCGCCATCACCAACCGCCGGCGCGCAATCCGGTGTGGCAGCCCGATCCCGCTGTGCACCCACTCGGCCAGCAGCATGCCGGCGGCGAACCAGGAGAAGAACGCCGGCGGCCAGTTCAGCGGATTGATACCCGAGGCCGAGTCGGCCGCGAAGAGCCACCCCCACGCCCAGCTCAGCGCGCCCAGCGCGGCGATCGCCGGTACCCGGCCCCGCACCGGCAGGCGGCGGGCCAGCAGCGCGAGAACCGGCAGCGCCAGATAAAAGCTGACCTCGACCGACAGGCTCCACATCTGGGTCAGCCCGCCGGTCAGCGTCAACGGCACATAAATCTGGGTGAGCGTCAGGTTGGCCAGCCACACCGTCGGGCTGGCGTGGTCGGCGTCGGGCAACAGCGTCAGGATCACGACCACGGCGACCACATAGGCGGGCATGATGCGGACCACCCGCGACCGCAGGTAGTGCCCGGTGGCCGGACGCGACCCCAAACCCCGTGCCGCCGCGGCATGCCCGCGCCACAACAGAAAACCCGACAGCGCAAAGAACACCGCCACGGCCAGGTCGAAGCGGCCGAACAGCCTGCCGGTGGCGCCGCTGGAGTGTCCGGTCTGGAACGCGACGTGCGTGACCACCACGCCCATGGCCGCGCAGGCGCGCATGCCTTCCACGGCCGGCAGGAAGCTGCGCACCCCGCCCGCCCGCTGGTCATCGCTCACCACCACAGTTTGCCTGTGCCGTGTGGTCCGGCCATTCGGTACACCCGAAGGACCCGTCCGCGCGAGCAACAGGTTCGTAAGTCGCTGCCTTACTTTCTGCTGTTAGGGTCAAACGAGTTTGCCCCGGGCTTGCCTGCTCGGGTCGGGTCGCGGCTGATGAAGCAAGGAAATTGAGGAGGGCACAGCGACGTGAACCGAGCAGTCATGTTGCGGTTCGCCGCATGCGGGATCATCGGACTCGGAGCCGCCCTGCTGATCGCCGCGCTGCTTTTGACGACGTACACCACCAGCAGGATCACCAAGGTGCCCCTGAACATCGACGCCACGCTGATCGGTGACGGCACCGGGACCGCACTGGACTCCGCGTCGTTGTCGACCGACCACGTCATCGTCAACCAGAACGTGCCGCTGGTCTCCCAGCAGCAGATCAGCGTCGAGTCGCCCGCCAACTCCGACGTGGTCACGCTGCAGGTCGGAAGTTCGTTGCGGCGCACGGACAAGCAGAAGGACAGCGGGCTGCTGCTGGCGATCGTCGACACCGTCACGCTCAACCGCAAGACCGCGCTGGCCGTCTCCGACGACACCCACGCCGGCGGTTCGGTCCAGAAGCCGCGTGCCGTCAACGACGAGAACCCGCCCACCGCGATGCCGCTGCGCCACGACGGGCTGTCCTACCGGTTCCCGTTCCACACCGAGAAGAAGACCTACCCCTACTTCGATCCGATCGCGCAGAAGGCGTTCGACGTCAACTACGACACCCAGGAAGACGTCAACGGGCTGACCACGTACAAGTTCACCCAGAACGTCGGCTACAACGCCGACGGCAAGCTGGTGGCCCCGGTGGCCTACCCGTCGCTGTTGGCGGGCAACGAGGATGCCAAGCAGACCACGTCGGCGGCGATGTGGGGCGTGCAGGGCGGTGACCCGAACGAACAGATCACCATGACCCGCTACTACGCGGCGCAGCGCACCTTCTGGGTGGACCCGGTGTCGGGCACCATCGTCAAACAGACCGAGCACGCCGATCACTACTTCGCCCGCGATCCGCTCAAGCCGGAGCTCACGCTGGCCGACTACAAGGTCACCTCGAACCAGGACACCGTCGAATCCCAGGTGAACGCCGCCCGCGACGAGCGCGACCGGCTGGCGCTGTGGTCGCGCGTCCTGCCGATCACCTTCACCGCGGTCGGTCTGATCGCGCTGATCGGCGGGGGGCTGCTCGCGTCGTTCAGCCTGCGCAGCGAGAGCGCGCTGACCGACCCCGGCCTGGACCGTGGCGACCAGGACTTCTTCGGCCGCAGCGGCCTGGAGGAACCGGTGCCCGGCGCCGAGGCCGAGACCGAGAAGCTGCCCACCCAACGGCCCGAGGCGCGCCAGGAGACCGGTCCGCCCGGCTCCGACCCGCCCGGCCCGGATGAGCCCACCGAGGCGGGGCACACAGAATCCCACCCGCCCGGCACGCACGACCGGGAATAGCCCGGCCCGGATGCGTTAACCGTGCGCTGGACCCGACCCGGGTACGCACTGGTCTTGGCGCTGCTGGTGGTCGGGCCGCTCCTGGCGCCCGGATACCTGCTGCTGCGCGACGCGGTGTCGACGCCGCGGTCCTATCTGTCCGATACCGCGCTGGGGCTGACGTCGGCGCCGCGCGCCACCCCCCAGGACTTCGCGGTGGCGCTGGCCTCCCAGCTGGTCGACGGCGGCGTCGTGGTCAAGGCGCTGCTGGTGGCCGGGCTGTGGCTGGCGGGATGGGGCGCGGCCCGGCTGGTCGCGGTCACGCTGCCCTGCGCGGGCGCGCCCGGCCAGTTCGTCGCCACCACCGTCGCGATCTGGAATCCCTATGTCGCGGAACGGCTTCTGCAAGGGCATTGGAGCCTGCTGGTCGGTTACGGCTGCCTGCCCTGGGTGGCGGCCGCGATGGTCACGCTGCGGACGGCACCGACCTCGAGCCGGTTCGGGCCCTTGGGGCTGGCGTTCTGGATCGCGCTCGCCGGGCTGACCCCGACCGGGCTGCTGCTCGCCGCGACGGTGGCGCTGGCCTGCGTGGTGGTGCCCGGTAGCGGCCGGCCGCGCCGGTGGTGCGC
The DNA here is from genome assembly GCF_001672995.1 of Mycobacterium sp. 1482292.6. NCBI lineage: Bacteria > Bacillati > Actinomycetota > Actinomycetes > Mycobacteriales > Mycobacteriaceae > Mycobacterium > Mycobacterium sp. 1482292.6. The sequence goes on from NZ_LZKV01000102.1 coordinate 32,425, forward strand.
CGCGACGGCGTTGGGCGCCGCCCTGGTGGCGGCGCTGCCGTGGTTGACGGCGTCGGTGATGGGCTCGTCGCTGACCGCCCACACCGCGGCCAACCGGCTGGGGGTGGAGGCGTTCGCCCCGCGCGCCGAGCCCGGCCTGGGCACCCTGGGCAGCCTGGTCAGCCTCGGCGGCATCTGGAACGGCGACGCCGTACCCGGTTCGCGCACCACGCTTTTCGCGGTGTTCTCGGCGGTGGTGCTGTTGGGCGTGGTGGCCGCGGGCCTGCCGACGGTCGTCCGGCGCCCGGTGGCGGTGCCGCTGCTGGTGCTGGCCGCCGTGTCGGTGCTGATCCCGGCGGCCCTGGCGACCGGCCCCGGGGTGGCGGTGCTGGGCACGGTGGTCGACACCGTGCCCGGCTTCGGGGTGCTACGCGACGGCCAGAAGTGGGTGGCGCTGGCGATGCCCGGCTACGCGCTGGCGGGCGCCGGCGCGGTGGTGACGCTGCGCCGCCGACTGCGACTCCCTGGGGCCGCCGCCCCGGCGCTGGTCTGCTGCCTGGCGCTGCTGCTGGCGCTACCGGACCTGGGCTGGGGAGTGTTCGGCAAGGTGGCGCCCGTGCGCTATCCGCGCGGCTGGACGGCCGTCGCCGCGGCGGTCAATGCGCAGCCAGGATCGATAGCGGTGTTACCCGCCGGCACCATGCGGCTGTTCTCCTGGTCGGGCGCGGCACCGGTGTTGGATCCGCTGCCCCGCTGGGTGCGCGCCGACGTGCTGAGCACCGGTGACCTGGTGATCTCGGGGACCACCATCGCCGGCGAGGGCGTGCACGCCCGGGCCGTGCAGCAGCTGCTGCTGTCCGGCCCCGACCCGGCGGCGCTGGCCGCGGCCGGCGTGGCCTGGCTGGTGGTCGAATCCGACAGCGCCGGCGACATGGGGTCGGCCGCCCGCACCCTGGGGGCGCTGGCGCCGGTCTATCGGGACCGCGAGATCGCCCTCTACCGGATCGGCGGGCGGACCGCCCCGGTGGCCGCCGGGCAGCGGACCGTGACGGTGATCGCCCATCTGGCGTGGTTGGCGCTGCTGCTGGGCGGGGGCGCCGGCGCGGTGATCGGCGCGTGGCGGCGCCGCACCCGCTCAGCCCGGCCCGGTGACTAGCCCATTGACCGTGCGGCCGGCTTGCACCGCTTCCAGCACGCCGCACATCGCGTCGGCGCTTTGCGTCCAGGAGAATTCGCCACTGCGGGTGTGCGCCTTGGCGCCCAGTTGATCGCGCAGCACCGGATCGGCGAGCAGTTCTTCGAGCCGATCCACCAGCTCGGCGTGGCTGTCCACCAGGATCCCGGTCACCTCGTCGACGATCGAGTCCGACAGGCCGCCCGAGGATCGGTAGCCGATGGTCGGCACCCCATGCTGGGCCGCCTCGACGACGGCCAGGCCCCAGCCCTCCTTGCGGGAGGGCAGCAGATGCACCCAAGCCCCTTGCAGGACATGGTGTTTGGTGAGGTCGTCGACGTGGCCGTGGAAGGTCACCGACGAGCAGATGCCGAGCCGCTGCGCGTGCTCGACGAGCCGGTCGCGCCACCAGCCGTCGCCGACGATGTCCAGGTGCAGACCCGGTATCCGCGGCAACAGCCGCGCGACCGCCTCCAGGGCGTCCTCGATCTGCTTGTGCGGCACCAGCCGCGACAGCACCACCACGCGCGGCGCCGCCGAGCGGGGGCCGGTCAAGGATTGCGCCGGAGCCCGGTCGAGGCCGTTGCGCACCACCGCGATACGGGCGCCGTCGACGCCCAGGGTGACCAGGTCGCGCGCGGACGGCAGCGACACCGTCACGTACTGGTTGTGCCGGTTCACCCGCGGCGACAGCGTCGACTCGACGAACCAGCCGAGCCGGCCGAGCACCGGGCCCGCCACCGGCCACTGCTCGCGGTGGCAGTGGTGCACCAGCACCACCACCCGGCGGCCGTAGATCAGCCGGGCCAAAAAGGGCAGGCCGTTCTGGGTGTCGACGACCACGTCGGGCCGCACCTTGCGCAGCGGGCCGAGCCCCAGCCGGGCCATGGCCATCGCCAGCAACGCCCAGACGTACACCGAATACCGACCGCCGGCGCGGTCGATCCGCACGCCGTCGACCACCTCGCGGCGCGGCGCGCCGCGATAGCGGGCGGTGCGCAACGTGACGGCGATGCCGGAGGCGGCCAACTGCGCGCCGATGCGCTGCAAATAGGCTTCGCTGCCGCCGCCCTGCGGGTGCCCGGTATCGCGCCAGCACAGCAGCAGCACGGAGCGCAAGGAAGACATCGGTCGCCAGCCTAACCGGCGGCGATGCGTGCCGGGCACGTCAGCACATCCGTAGGGTGTGGCCGGTGGGCGCCACCGACCTCTTCGCGCGCCGGGCGACGCTGACCCGCTCGGTGCGGCTGCTGTCGGAGTTTCGTCACGAGCAGTCGGATCCGGCCCGGTTCTACGGCGCCCTGGCGGCCGATACCGCGGCGATGGTGGGCGATCTATGGCGCGGCACCCACGGCGACTCCGCGGCCGGGCGCACGCTGCTGGACGTCGGCGGCGGCCCCGGCTACTTCGCGACGGCCTTCACCGAGGCCGGAATCCGCTATATCGGGGTCGAACCCGACCCCGGCGAGATGCACGCCGGGCCGGCCGCCGCCCGCGGGGCGGCGCCGTGCGTGCGCGCCTCGGGCATGGCGCTGCCCTTCGCCGACGACTCCGTGGACATCTGCCTGTCCTCCAACGTCGCCGAGCACGTGCCGCGGCCCTGGCAGCTCGGCGCCGAGATGCTGCGGGTGACCAAGCCGGGCGGGCTGGCCGTGCTGTCCTACACCGTCTGGCTGGGCCCCTTCGGCGGCCACGAGATGGGCCTGACGCACTACCTGGGCGGTGCCCGGGCCGCCGCGCGCTACACCCGCAAACACGGCCATCCGCCCAAAAACAACTACGGGTCGTCGTTGTTCGAGGTGTCCGCCGCCGACGGCTTGGACTGGGCGATCAGCACCGGCGCCACCCTGGCCGCATTTCCCCGCTACCACCCACGATGGGCGTGGTGGCTGACCTCGGTGCCGCTGCTACGCGAGTTCCTGGTCAGCAATCTCGTGCTGGTCCTGCAACCCCAAGAGTGAAACGTGTTCTCGTTTTGCCCCGGCTTGGGTAGGGTGGCGCCCATGCGCGCCGGCGACGATGCAGCGCGGAGCAATGAGGAGGAGCGGCGCAGATGGCCGAGAGCAAGACCGAATACGACAAGCTTTTCATCGGCGGCAAGTGGACGGAACCATCCACCTCCGATGTCATCGAGGTGCACTGTCCGGCCACCGGTGAATACGTCGGGAAGGTGCCGCTGGCCGCGGCCGCCGACGTCGACGCCGCGGTCGCCGCGGCGCGCGCGGCCTTCGACAACGGCCCCTGGCCCACCACCCCGCCCAAGGAGCGCGCGGCCGTGATCGCCAACGCGCTCAAGCTGATGGAAGAGCGCAAGGACCAGTTCACCCAGCTGCTCGCCGCCGAGACCGGCCAGCCGCCGACCAGCGTCGAGACCATGCACTGGATGAGCTCGATCGGCGCGCTGAACTTCTTCGCCGGTCCGGCCGTCGACCAGGTCAAGTGGAAAGAGGTCCGCACCGGCGGCTACGGGCAGAGCATCGTGCACCGCGAGCCGATCGGCGTCGTGGGCGCCATCGTCGCGTGGAACGTGCCGCTGTTCCTGGCCGTCAACAAGCTGGGCCCGGCGCTGCTGGCCGGCTGCACGGTGGTGCTCAAGCCGGCCGCCGAAACCCCGCTGAGCGCAAACGCTTTGGCGGAGGCCTTCGCCGAGGCCGGGCTGCCCGAGGGCGTGCTCTCGGTGGTGCCCGGCGGCATCGAAACCGGGCAGGCGCTGACCTCCAACCCGGACGTCGACATCTTCTCCTTCACCGGCAGCTCGGCCGTCGGCAAGGAGATCGGCCGTCGCGCCGCGGACATGCTCAAGCCGTGCACCCTGGAGCTGGGCGGAAAGTCGGCCGCCATCGTGCTCGAGGACGTCGACCTGGCCGCGTCGATCCCGATGCTGGTGTTCTCCGGAATCATGAACACCGGGCAGGCCTGCGTGGCCCAGACCCGCATCCTGGCGCCGCGCTCGCGATATGACGAAATCGTCGACGCGATAAGCACTTTCGTGCAGGCGCTGCCGGTGGGCCTGCCGTCGGACCCGGCCGCCCAGATCGGCTCGCTGATCTCGGAGAAGCAGCGCGCCCGCGTCGAGGGCTACATCGCCAAGGGCATCGAGGAGGGCGCCCGGCTGGTGACCGGCGGCGGCCGCCCGGAGGGCCTGGACAGCGGATTCTTTGTGCAGCCAACGGTTTTCGCCGACGTCGACAACAAGATGACGATCGCCCAGGAAGAGATCTTCGGGCCGGTGCTGTCGATCATCCCCTATGACACCGAAGAGGACGCGATCAAGATCGCCAACGACTCGGTGTACGGGTTGGCCGGCAGCGTGTGGACCGCCGATGTGCAACACGGCATCGAGGTCTCGGAGAAGATCCGCACCGGGACCTACGCCATCAACTGGTACGCGTTCGACCCGTGCTGCCCGTTCGGCGGTTACAAGAACTCCGGCATCGGCCGTGAGAACGGGCCGGAGGGCGTCGAGCACTTCACCCAGCAAAAGAGCGTGCTGATGCCGATGGGCCACACCATCGAGGGCTGAGGCCGTTACCTGCCGAACGTGCACTCAGGGCGTTTTTTCTGCCGATTTTTCGCCGTGAGTGCACGTTCGGCGTTCCGGTCTTAGCGCGTCACGAAGCGGGCCTGGTGTGTTCGACGAACGATTACATGCTCGAACAGCTCCGTCAGCATCGCACGATCGAAGGCGTTGCGTTTGTGCGGCCGGTTCAGGTGGACCATGCGCCCAGCGCAGCGGAGCTCTAGCCATTATGCAATAGGGCATATTTTTGCGGCCGATATGCATCCGCGGCTGCGGTTCGCGGCCCCGTCCACCCGCCATTTGTGCGGTGTGCGTCACACTTCGCCTGAGAAATTGCTTAATTTACGGATGTCTTATATGGTTCATAGCATATTCTAGGGCCGCACACAGGCCGGGAGAACATCATGTGGATCATCGAGCTCAACGTCGCCGGCTATCAGTACACCCGCGAGATGCCAGACTTGCGGCGCCGCACATTCCGCTTCAGCCCACGTCATATGCACTGGCCGGCGTTGCGCCACTCGCACGCGGCATGACCCGAGCCATGGGAGGTACGCCCACGCCGACTATCGGTGAAGCCGCGCCTGACCAGGCGCGGGCAAAACGCGGGGGCACCCGCACGAAGATGCTGGCCAGCGCCGCCGAGGTGATGCGCGAGCGCGGCGCGGCCGGCGTGACCATCGACGCGGTGCTCGCCCGCAGCGGCGCCCCGCGCGGCTCGGTCTACTACCACTTTCCCGACGGCCGCAACCAGATTCTGACCGAAGCGCTGCGCTACTCGGGTGACTCCATCACCGCCATGATCGACGACGCGGCCGGCCGGGGCGCCCGGGTGTTGCTGGCCGAGTTCGTCGGGTTCTGGGAGCGGCTGCTCACCGACGGCGGTTTCACCGCCGGGTGTCCGGTCGTGGCGGCGGCGATCGGCTGTTCGGACGACGACGGGCCCAAGCTCTCCGCCGAAGCGGGCGCCATCCTGGGCCGCTGGTGCACCGCGCTGACCCGTGCGTTCGTCAACGACGGCTTCGACGACGCCGACGCCGCCTCGCTGGCCGTGATGTCCATCGCCGCGCTGGAGGGCGCCATCGTGCTCTCCCGCTCCACCCGCAACGCCGGCCCGCTGCACCAGATCGGTGAGCAGCTCGAATTCCTGATCAAGGCAAAGGAATTCGTTGCCCGCAACAAAATTCCGGGTAAACAGGACGCCGCGCGCTGACCCGCTCAGTCGCTGGCGGGTAGCGGCTTGACCTCTTTGAGCTGCAGGGCGGTCTGCCCGATGCTCAGGCTGCCCGCGCCCGGCTTGGTCACCAGCACCTCGGCGCCGGTCTCGTCGACGTAGCGCTTGCCCATGACCGTGCCGTCGGCGAACGCCGGGTCCAATTCGCCCGACCGCTCGCCACCGACCGGCACCATCGGCACTCCACCACACCGCAAGTCGTCCAGGCTGTCGGCGCTTCTGACGACGATCACCTGGGTGTCACACACCTGGCTGGCGAGACGAGTTCCGTTCTTGATCATTGATTCCGTCCTTGATCGCTTACTGCTGGGCCGGTGCGGCGCGCAATCCGGTGAGGGTCTGGATGATCTCCCGCCGCAAGACCTTGCCGGTCGCGGTGGTGGGCAGCTCGTCGCGAAACACTACCTCGTCGGGAGTGCGCGAACCGCGCAAACTCTTGCGGACGAATTCGCGCAATTCGTCGGGGTCGGGGTCGGTGCCCGCCGCCGGCACCACCACCGCGACGATCGCCTGGCCCCACTGCGGATCCTCGACGCCGACCACCGCGACATCGCGCACCTGCGGGTGCTCGACCAGGACCTCTTCCAGCTCGGCGGGCGCGATGTTCTCCCCGCCGCGGATGATGGTGTCGTCGCTACGCCCACCGATGAACAGGTAGCCCTCGTCGTCGAGCATGGCGATGTCCTTGGTGGGAAACCAGCCGTTCTCGTCGAGCACCGAGCCGATGCCGGTGTAGCGGCCCGACACCTGCTCGCCGCGCACGAACAGCTCGCCGGTCTCACCCGGCGGCAACACGTTGCCGGCCTCGTCGCGGATCTGCAGCTCGATTCCCGCCACCGCCTGGCCGACCGATCCCAGCCGCCGGGCGGCCTCCGGGGTCGACGCCGCCTGCGCGGCGCGATGGTCGTCGGGCGTCAGCACCGCGATCGTCGAGCTGGTCTCGGTCAGGCCGTAAGCGTTGACGAAGCCCACGTTGGGCAGCAGTTCGAGCGCGCGGCGCACCAGCGGCAGACCGACCTTGGACCCGCCGTAGGCCAGGTTGCGCAGCGACGGCAGCTCGACGGCCGTCCCGTCGCCGTTGTCCAGCACGGTGATGATGCGGTCCAGCATCGTCGGCACCACCGTCGCGGTGGTCACGTTCTCGGCGTTGATCAGCCGAACCCATTCCCGCGCATCGAAATTGGGCAGGTACACCATCTTGCGGCCGGCATACAGATTCGACAGCGCGGCGCTGACCCCGGCGATGTGGTACGGCGGCACGCAGATCAGCGCGGCGTCGGTCTCTTCGGCCGCCCCGAATTCCACCGTTCCGGTGATGTAACTGGTCAGGTTGTTGTGTGAGAGCTCGACGGCCTTGGGCTGCGAGGTGGTGCCGGAGGTGAACAGCACGATCGCCACGGAGTCCGGGTCGGGAAACTCGGCCGCCGGTTCGGCGGTGCGCGCGGCCTCCAGGAAATCGTCGGACACGATCACGCGGTCCGACACATCGCCGACGGCGTCGCGGTAGCGACCGTCGACGATCACCAACGGCTCGGGCAGCCGCTCGATCAGCGCCCGGATGCCGTCGGCGGCGAGCCGGTAGTTGATCGGCGTGAAGGGCACGCCGGCACGCGCGGCCGCGAAGATCAGCACGGGCAGCATCGCGCCGCCGGTGCCCACATACGCGACGTGCCTGGCGTTCGACGCGGCGATCACCCCCGCGCCACCGTCGGCGAGATCGCTGAGCTGCTGCGTCGTCAGTCGCAGGTCCCCGGACACCACGGCCGTGCGATCGGCGTTGCCCGACGCGGCCATCTCCAGCAGCAGCGAAATGCTCATCCTCGATCTTTCTGGATTCCCGGCCCTTTACAGATCTCGCCTGCAGTGTAACTCAGCCCGGTTGCCCCCCGATGCCGAGCTTGCCGGGCGACGGGCGCCCTGGTCACGGGCGGGTCCGTCGGCGCCCATGACAAGGCCGCGCTTTCCCACCGACTCAGCGACGCGAGGGCGGCTCCCAGGCCGAGACTCGCGGGATCCAGCGCGGCACGTTGCTTCGATAGTCGGCGTATTCACCGCCATAGCGCTCGGCGAGATGGGGCTCCTCCCAGAACCGAATTGCGAGCGCCTGGAACGTGAAAAAGATTGCGAACCAGAGCAATAACGGAACCGACGCGATGACGGCCGCCTCGCCGAGCAGGATGCACAGCACACCGGTGATCATCGGGTTCCGCACGTGCCGGTACGGGCCCCGCACGACCAGATGGACCGGCTCCCCCATCACGTTGCCCAGCCCAAGCGTCCCCTCGCCCACGCGGTCAAACAGCACGTTCGTCCAGATCATCAGGGCCACGCCGGCGGCGATCAGCAGACAGCCGGCAGTGATCAGCCCGGCCCTCAGCGCGGCGTCCACGTGCGGAGCGTGGACGCCGGCCGGGCCGACGATCAAGGCCGGCACCACGAGCGTCACCGTTACCGGGAACAGCAGGACAGACATCAGGTGCCGCCACCAAAGGCGTCGGCGCGTGCTCGTCACCATGGAAGACTCCTCCGCCGAATACTTCAACTACCGTTCAACAACTAACGTACGCCGCGCGTCGGCATTTGCCAACGCTTGTTGAAGTATCCTGGCGCGCATGCCAGAAGCGCGGCGCGCGGGCCGGTGGCGCACCGGTCAACTGAACCGACAGCGCATCATCGATGCGGCACGCGAACGCTTCATGCGTGACGGGTACGAGCGGGCCACCGTCCGAGCGATCGCGGCCGACGCCGGTGTGGACGTCGCGATGGTCTACTACTTTTTCGGCAACAAGGAAGGCCTGTTCACCGCGTCCACGCTGACCGGTCCCGAGCACCCGTTGCATCAGCTGGCCACGCTGCTCGACGACGGGACCGAACGGATCGGCGAAAGGCTGGTTCGGCGCTTCCTCGAGCACTGGGAGGAAGGCGCCGTCTTCGAGCCGTTCCTGACGCTGTGGCGTTCGGCGGCGATCCACCCCGAGGCGCGAAAGGTGTTGCACGGCAGCCTTGCCGGCCCGATCGCCAAGCGGGTCGCGGCGGAATTCGGGGTGGCCGATGCCGAGCTACGGGTCGAGCTGGTGGCCAGCCACCTGGCCGGCCTGGCTTTCGCGCGCTACCAGCTGAAGATCGAGCCACTCGCGTCGACCCCCGTCGAGGACCTGGTCGCCTGGCTGGGGCCGACGGTGCAGCGCTATCTGACGGCTTAGTACCGCGAGCAGACGCAAAAGCCCCCGACACGCCGAGCGTGCGGGGGCTTTTGCGTCTGCTCGCGGGTTAGGTGCCGGTCCACTTCGGCGGGCGCTTCTCGGCGAAGGCGATGGCGCCCTCCTTGGCGTCGTTGGAGGAGAACACCGGGGCCAGCAGCTTGTTCTGCTCGGCGAACATCTCGTCGGGGCTCCAGCCGCGGGACTCGACGATGATCCGCTTGGTGGCGGCCACCGCGAGCGGCCCGTTCGCCGCGATCTTTTCGGCCAGCGCGATCGCGGCGTCCAGCGCCGCGCCCGGTTCGGCCAGCACATTGACCATGCCCAGCGCATGCGCACGCTCCGCGCTCAGGTTCTCACCGGTCAGCGCCAGCTCCATGGCGATCGCCGACGGGATGCGCTGCGGCAGCCGCAGCAGCCCGCCACCGCCGGCGACCAGCCCACGCTTGACCTCCGGGATGCCGAACGCCGAGTCCTTGGAGGCCACGATCAGGTCGGTCGCCAGGGCCAGCTCGGTGCCGCCGGCCAGCGCGTAGCCCTCCACCGCCGCGATCAGCGGCTTGACCGGCGGACGCTCGGTGAAGCCCATGCCACGACCCTCGACGATGGGCAGTTCGCCGCGGGCGAAGGCCTTGAGGTCCATGCCGGCGCAGAACGAGCCGCCCGCGCCGGTGACGATGCCGACCGACAGGCCGGTCTCGTTGTCGAGCCGGTCGACTGCGGCGGCCAGGCCGTTGGCCACCGCGGAGTTGACCGCGTTCTTGGCCTTGGGCCGGTTGATCGTGATGATGAGGATTCGATCCCGTTGTTCGACCAGAACTTCGGGTTCGTTGGCGTCGTCGTTCCCAGTGCTCACGGGCCGCACAGCTCCTTCAGGGAATGGGGTGGCATTCGGATAGCTCCTGTCGGACCGATGGTAGCGGTCGCCGGAAATGGCGTTAACGTCCCCCGAGATCCCGCTTACCGCCGAAGGTGATCAGCTACCGATCCGGCCCGGTCAGGCCGGAGCCATCGCCGCCTCGACGACCGTCAGCTTTTCGGAAAGCCCTGCGGCCCTGCGAATTTCGATGAAGTCAGCGACCATGGCGTCGGAAACCTCGTGCGGGTCTTCGAGCGTGGACCCGTCGCAGAGCACCGAGATGTTGAGCTGGTCGACATAGCTCCACACGGTGATGTTCAGGCCGCTGCCGGCGGTCAACGGCCCCACCGAATAGATCTCGGTGACCAGCGCCCCGCCCACCCGGCCGCGCTCGCGCGGTCCCGGGACGTTGGAGATGTTCAGGTTGAGGATCTTGTTGTGTCCGTCGCGACCGGACGCCCAGCGGAAGAAGGCCTGGGTGGGCCGGGGCGGCATGTAGGCCGCCCACCTGCTGACCAACTCCGGGCCCATCAGCTGGTTGCTTTCCTTGGCGGCGATGGCGTTCTCGTGGCTGCACCGCACCCGCTCCAGCGGATCGTCGGAATCGGTCGGCAGGCCCACCAGCACGCCGGTGAAGCGATTGCCCGAGATCCGTTCGGGCGAGAAGTCGAAACTCATCGGCACCGACGCCAACAGCGGTTCGGCCTTGCCGTCGTACCGCAACAGCAGGGTGCGCAGCGCCCCGGTCGCCATGGCCAGCACCATGTCGTTGATCGTCGCCCCGAGCCGCTTGCCGGTCTCCTTGACGTCGGCCAGGGCCAGGGTGGCGGTGGCGAACCGCCGTTCCGGGGTGATCTTGTGGTTCATGAAGGTCGGCGGCGGCTCGAAGGGCCGGGTCAGCTCCGGGGATAACTTGCGTGTGCTGCGGCGCACCCGCCCAACACCTTGGGCGGTGTAGCGGATGGTGTGCGGCAGTCGCCCGACATGGCGCATGTGATCGGCGAAGGCCGACACCATCAGCTGCCGCGAGGTGGGGGCCGGGTCGCACACGTACGGCTTGCCTTCCGGGCCCGGCTGCAGATCCATGCCGCGGGCCAACAGGTTCGCCGAGGCGACGCCGTCGGCAAGGGCGTGGTGGATTTTGCCGACGACCGCAATCCGGTTGTTGGCCAAGCCCTCCACGAAGTACATCTCCCACAGCGGCCGGCTGCGATCGAGCTGGGTGCTGGCGATTTGCCCGATGGCCTCGTCCAGTTCCCGGCGGCCCCCGGGCGGCGAAACCCGCCAGGGGCGGATGTGATAGTTCAGGTCGAGTTCGCAGTTCTCCCGCCACATCGGGTGGTGGAAGCCGAAGGGCACCTCGACGAGCTGGTAGCAGAACGGGTCGAGCTTGCTCAGCCGCCCGGCGATGACTTCACGAAAGGTGTCGACGTCCAGTGACCGGCGGTCAGCGTCCAGCTCGATGACGGCGGCCTTGATGGTGTGCATGTGCACGTTCGGCGCTTCGCTGTACAGCAGTACGGCGTCCCACCCGCTAAGCCTCTTCACCCCTGCCCCTTGCCCATAGAGGGACCATACTCAGCGGTGGCTGTTCAGATAACCTCTTTTGCCCCGACGCGTGTCTTGGTGCGGTAAATCTGGTTCAGGAACAGCGAAGTGACGTGCGCCGCGGCGCCGGCTCGCTCGCCGTCCAGCAGGTCATAGCCGTGACCGGCGCCGGGGAATTCCAGGTAGCCGACCATCGAATGCGACACCGCCCGCAGCCGCTCGACGAAGCTGCGCGCCTGCTCGACCGGGATCACGGTGTCTTTGCTGCCGTGAATGACCAAGAAGGGCGGCGCGTTTCGGTGCACGCGCGCGATCGGAGACGCGTCGCGGAAGATGTCCGGGCGACGGGCGATCGACTTCTTCACCACGACCCGCTCCAGGAATTCGACGAACCGCTCGCGCTCCGGCGTCGAGCGGTCCTCCCAGTCGTAGCGGCCGTAGATCCCGACGACGGCGTCCACCGAGGTGTCCGCGCCCTCGGGCAGCTTCGCCTGGAACTGCGGGTCGTCGGGCGTCAGGCCGGCCAGCGCGCTCAGGTGGCCACCGGCCGAACATCCCGCTACCGCAACGAAATCCCGGTCGCCGCCGAACTTGTCGACGTTGGCGCGCGCCCACGCGATGGCGGTCTTGACGTCGACGATGTGGCGCGGCCAGCGGTGGTGCGGCGAGACGCGGTAGTTGACCGCCAGGCACACCCAGCCCTGCTCGGCGAGCCGGGACATCAGCGCCGACCCCTGGCCCATGCACTTGCCGTGCACCCAGGCGCCGCCCGGCAAAAAGATCAGCACCGGCGCGGGTTGTGCGGGCAGGTCTTTGCGCCGCCAGACGTCGAGCACCTGATCGGGGTGGTCCCCGTAGTGCACGGCGCGGCGATAAAGGTAGCGGCGCTGGCGCAGGCCATCCCAGATCGGCGGTGTCTTCTCGGCGACGGGCCAGTCCGTCTCGAGATCCGCGGCCGCCACGACCCCGCGCAAGGCGGCGAGGGAGACCTGCTGGGTGCTGGCGCGGTCACGGCGCCGGACGTCGTTGATGCCGGGGGTGAACCAGTCTTTGGTCGCCGCGGAGATCGCCTCCGGCGCATGCCGCGCGCCCCAGACACCCATGGCGGTCAACCCGCCGAGGGGCTCGAGATGCTTGCCGACCACGGGCAGCGAAGCCCCGGCCACACTCAACGCCAGCGCATAGTCACCGGGGCGGGCCCGCAGCAACCATTTCACGCAATTGGTAATGCCCGGTCCATTCGCCGTCATGAACGGGACTGTACCCCTCACGGCGTTTCGCAAACTGACGTTTCCACAGAACGGGGCGCCGTGCTGGAACCGCTTTGCCGGGCGTGCTCGCTGACCACGATATTTACGCTGTTTGAACAGCTTTTAATTGTTCGCTGCGTTCGCCGAATTTTGCTGTGTACGACACGCTTACCCGGCCACCAGGTCGGCGATGACCCGGCCACCGACAAGGCTGACGCCGGTCAGCGTCAGCCCCACCTGCGTGGCCAGCGCGGCGGCGCTGTCCACCCCCACGGACGCCCAGCGAAACCAGGGGCCGACCTCCCCCGCCGACTCCAGACGCACCCAGCGCGAACAGATCCCGATGGCCTCGGCCTCGAACTCGGCCACGCAACGCCCGCCGCGGGCCAGCAGCTCGAAGGCCCGCCCGAGGATTCGTCGCGGATCCCCGCCGAGCCCGACGTTGCCGTCGACCAATAAAACCGTCTGCCACAGGCCCGTTCCCGGCAGCGGCTCGAACACGTCGCCCAGCAGTGCCGGTGCACCACCGCGACCCGCCAGCTGGATGGCGGTCGCGGACCGGTCGATGCCCAGTGCGGGGATGCCCCGCTGAATCAGCCTCGCCACCAACCGGCCCGGACCGCAACCCAGCTCGATTGTCGGCCCGGTGCACATCTGCGTGACGGCTTCGTCGAAGATTTCGTCGAAGGCGTCACCAGATCCATCACCGGGACATCGGGCACCCAACCATCGGTGCGCCGGCAGTGGCCGCAGTTCGCCGTCGTCATGACGGATCCAACATCGCTCCCCGCCAAGTGCCCGATCGTAAAGTTGCCCAAGCATTTCACGTCCTCGCGTCCTGGCCGATCGGGCGGCGCGCCGACGCTCCCGTCCCTGCGGGACGTTGCGGCGACGCGCCGGCAAACCCCAACAAGCTGACGGCAAGCCCGTGCGCCAGCACTGCTCCGATACCCCGATCGTGGCTCGGTTAATCCACCGCACTGGTGCACGGGGCCGGAACCGAAATGGTTCAGTGATCAGGCGTGGACTTTCCCATCGACCCGCAGGTGAACCGACCCGTCGTCGGCGTGAACGGGATAGGCGGTGACTGGCGCTCCGCCGTTGGCGACCTCGCATCCCGATGCCAGGTCGTAGGTGAAGCCGTGCAGCGGGCAAATGACGACGTCGGCGTCCATGAGCCCGTCTGCCAGCGGACCGCCGCGATGCGGGCACACGGCGTCAAGCGCACGCAGCGAGCCGTCCCGGCACCGGAACACCGCGATCTGCCGGCCGTCGACGACAAAGGTTCGGCCCTCTCCGACCGGGATCTGATCCACCGGTCCCAGGTTGACATCACTCATCGCACCGGCACCCGGGGCAGCGGGATCAGCGGCAACGACGAGCGAAATTGGCTGGCATTCGCGGCTTCTCGGCCATCGGTCCACGGATCTCGGTACGAGTCGACCGACTTCTGCATGCGGGCATCCAGGTCGGCGGCGATGCCGTCGCTGTCGAAGACCACGATGTTCCGAATCCGGTCGATGCCCACCCGCGGGACGAAGTCGTAGCTGCGCTCCAACCAGTTGGCGTTTTCGCGGTAGTACTGCAGGAACCGCCCGGTCAGCGCAATCACCTCGGCCGGGGTGCCGACGGTGGTCAACAGGTCGCCCTTGCGCACGTGTGCGCCGGCGGCGCCGCCGACGTAGATCTGCCACTGCCCGCCTTCGATTGCGACCACGCCGACGTCCTTACACAGCGCTTCGGCGCAGTTGCGGGGGCACCCGGTCACCGCGAGCTTCATCTTGCCGGGGCTGGGTATGCCTTGGAAGCGCTCCTCGATCGCAATCCCCAGCGCAGTCGAATCACCCAGGCCGTAGCGGCAAAAGTCGCTTCCCACACAGGTTTTGACGGTGCGGAAGCTTTTGCCGTATGCATACCCGGACGGCATGCCGAGGTCAGCCCACACCAGCGGGAGGTCTTCCTTGCGCACGCCCAGCAGATCGATGCGCTGGCCGCCCGTGAGCTTGATCATCGGAATGCGGTACTTGTCGGCGACGTCCGCGATCTTGCGCAGTTGCTCGGCGCTGGTCACCCCGCCCTTGAGTTGGGGCACCACGGAGAACGTTCCGTCCCGCTGAATGTTGCCGTGCACCCGGTCGTTGATGAACCGGCCGTCGCGCTCGTCGACGAATTCGTCGCCCCACATCATGTGCAGCAGCGAGGACAACGCCATTTTGGATCCGGCGTCCTCGCGGCCCTCCGGCGCCAGCGCGGCGAAAACAGATGACACCGAGTGCAGTTCGAGCTCGCGGATCCTGCGCATCAGCTCCGGCTTCTCGTAAGGGATCCCCGGCACGTACCAATTGGCCGCGGCGTCGTGCGAAATCGCGGCGCCGGCTTCCGACGCCGCCCACTCGACGAGCTGCGCGACCAGGCCCTTGCAGGACCCGCATCCTTTGCCGGCGCGGGTCGCCGACATCACCCCCTCGAGTGACGTCTGCCCGTCTCTCACGCACCGCACGATCGCGGACTTGTCGACCCCGTTGCAGTTGCATACTTGAGCGTCGTCGGACAATTCGGCCGCCCCGGTGGCTGGGTCCGGAGCACCGCCGATGTCGAACATCAGCGAGACGCGCTCGGGCGGTAGCGGGAGGCCGCGGTCGAAGGCCTGCATCAGAAACGCCACCTTGCTGACATCGCCGACCAGCGTCGCCCCGACCAATTTGTCGTCACGCACCACAACGGTCTTGTACACACCCCGCCGCGGCTCGGAGTACTGCACGAATTCGTCGTCGTCGCGTTCGGGGCTCTTGATGCCCATTGCCGCCACGTCCACACCGGCAACCTTGAGCTTGGTTGCCGTGCGCGAACCATGGTATGCCGCACGGGGATTGACGCCCGTCAAATGATCGGCAAGCACGGTGGCCTGCTCCCACAGCGGCGCCACCAGGCCGTAGACCTGGCCGCGGTGCTGTGCGCATTCGCCTACCACGTAGATGTCGCCGTCATCGACCGAGCGCAGGTGATCGTCGACGACGATGGCGCGTTCGACGGTCAAACCGGCGCGCACCGCCAACCCGACATTCGGCCGGATGCCTGCCGCCATCACCACCATGTCGCACGGCAGCCGGCTGCCGTCGTCGAACTCGATCGCCGACGGTGACCCGTCTCGAGTGAGCATCCTGGTGGTTCTCTTGCCCGTGTACACCTCGATTCCCAGCGCCTCGACCAGCCGCCGCAGGATGCCGCTCCCTTGATCGTCGAGTTGAGCGTTCATCAACGTCGGACCGCCCTGTACGACGCCCACCTGCAGTCCCCGGTTCTGCAGGCCTCGGGCGGCCTCCAGACCCAAGAGACCGCCACCGATCACGGCCGCCCGGCTTCGCCCGTCGGCGAAGCCGATCATGCCTGCGCAGTCGTCGAGTGTGCGAAAGCCGAAGACGCCGGGGGCGAGAGTCTTGTCGTCCGACCAGATGCCGGCCACCGGCGGGAAGAACGACCTGCTGCCGGTGGCCAGGATCAGCTTGTCGTAGCGCACGGTGCTGCCGTCGTCGGCGTGCACCAGGTGCGCAAAGGGGTCCACGCGCACCACCCGCACTCCCGCTCGCAGGTCAATGTCATTGTCACCGTACCAGTCCAGCGGATTGAGATAGATTTCACGCGCATCGTCGGAGCCGGCCAGCACGTTGGAGAGCAAGATCCGGTTGTAGTTACCGTACGGTTCGTCGCCGAACACGGTGATGGAGAACCGCTCACTGCCGCCGCGCGCGATGATCTCCTCGAGCGCCCGCGCTCCCGCCATGCCGTTACCGACCACCACCAGGGCGGCCCGGGTCGGCGGACGGTGGCCGTTGGTTTCGCATTGAACGAGTGTGGTCATGAATGATCCTCGCGGGGGCTAGATTTCGACCAGGCCGATGTCGACGAACACCGTGCCGCTCAGCCCGTCCGGTGCGGCGAGGAAAACCTCGAGAACGGTGTCGGCGAGCAGGTCTTCGACGACCCGCAGCGGCACGTGTACGGCGGCTTTGGCGCCGATCGGGAAGTAGCGCATCGGGGCGCCGTCGCGCATCACCACGACGGTGATCAGCTCCTCAGTGCTGTTGCCGCCGCGGAAATACACCGGCTGGGCGATCGCGCCCGCCGGCACCAGGTAGCGCATCGACGCGTCGAGCGGCACCGGGGCGTCGTAGCCCTTGCCGTCGAACGCGAAGGCGCCCTGCAGGAATCGGGGCGTGCTGCCGTCACCCATATGTGTCAATCTCCTTCCCTGGAAACGATCGGCCCGGCGTGAATTGCGGACACGGCGACCGCACATACCTTGAACGACGGCATGCGGGACTGCGGGTCGAGCGCCGGATTGGTCAGCCGGTTGATACATCCCGCGCCGCCCCAGTGAAACGGTGCGAAGACGGTGTCGGGCCGAATGCTGTCGTCCAGGCGGGCTCTCATCACGACCTCACCCCGGCGCGTGCTGAGGCGGACCTTGTCGCCGTCAGCGATTCCGATCCGTCGACCCAGTGCGGGATGCAACTCGGCCACCGGTTCGGATTCGTCATCGGAAAGTTTTGCCACGCGCCGGGTTTGGGTCCCGGATTGGTATTGGCGCAACACTCGCCCGGTCGTCAGGTAGTACGGGTAGTCGTCATCGGGCAGTTCGGCGGCGGCGCGTTGTTCGGTCGCGTGGAAGCGGGCCCTGCGGTCGGGCGTGGGGAAGTCCTCGACGAACAGTCGCGGCGTGTCGGGGTACAGCGCTGACGGGCAAGGCCAGAACACCCCGTCGTGGGCCTCGATCCGTTCATAGCTGATTCCTCTGTAGTCGGCCTTACCGCCCTGACTTGCCCGACGCAGTTCCTCGAACACCTCCTGGGGTTCGGCCGAAAAGCCTTGTGCCCCCAGTCGTTTTGCCAGATCGGTCATCACGTCCAGATCGGAGCGCACCTCCCCGGGCGGCGAAACCGCCGCCCGGCGCAGGATCACCCGCCCTTCCAGGTTCGTCATGGTGCCCGACTCCTCAGCCCACTGCGTGGTGGGCAGCACCACGTCGGCCAGCGCGGCGGTCTCGGACAGGAAAATGTCAGACACCACGAGAAAGTCCAGCTCCGCCAGCTTTTCGGCGACGTACGTCGAGTTCGGTGCGGACACCGCGATGTTGGACGCCAGCACCCACAACGCCCGTACGCCACCGGGATTGCCGATGCCGCTGAGCATCTCGTATGCCGACCGGCCCGAGGACGGCAGGTCGGCGGGGTTGATGCCCCATACCTGCGCCACGTGGGCCCGAGCGACAGGATCGTCCAGCTTGCGATAACCAGGTAGCTGGTCGCACTTCTGCCCGTGTTCGCGACCGCCCTGCCCATTGCCCTGTCCCGTGATGGTGGCGAAACCGCTGTATTGACGGCCTGGCAGCCCCAGTGCCAGGGCGAGATTGATGAACGCCTGCGCCGTGTCGGTGCCGGAACTGTGCTGCTCGGCCCCCCGAGCGGTGAGGATCATCGCGCGACCGGCGTTGGCGAGCAGCCGGGCCGCCGCCACGATGTCGTTCTCGGGCACGCCGGTGATGCGCTCCACCCGGTCCGGCCAGTACAGGCGCACGGCGCGGCGCACCGCCTCGAATCCCGTGGTGCGTTCGCAGACGTATTTCTCGTCGATAAGACCCTCGCGGGCAACGACATTGAGCATGCCGTTGGCCAGGGCCAAGTCCGTGCCCGGGACCGGTTGCAGGTGCAGGTCGGCACGAGCAGCGGTCAAAGTGCGCCGAGGATCCACCACGATGTGCTTGGCACCCCGTGCCCGTCCCTGTTCGAAGAACTGCATCGCCGGCGGCATCGTCTCGGCGGGATTGCTGCCGACCAGCAGGACCACGTCGGCTCCGGCGATGTCAGCCAGTGGGAACGGCAGTCCCCGGTCGATACCGAACGATCGGTTCGTTGCGGCGGCCGCAGACGACATGCAGAAGCGGCCGTTGTAGTCGATCGCCGAGGTGCACAGCGCCACGCGCGCGAACTTGCCCAGCTGATAAGCCTTCTCGTTGGTCAGGCCGCCACCGCCGAAGCAGCCCGCGGCGTCCGGCCCGTGCCGGCGCTGAGCGTCTTGGAATGCCGCGACGACTTTTTCGAGTGCCTCGTTCCAGGTGGCGGGGCGCAGCGGTGAGCCGCGTCCGTCGCGAACCAGTGGGCGCGTCAGACGTTCCGGATGGCCCAGCAGGTCAGCGGCCGTCCAGCCTTTGGCGCACAACCCGCCACGATTGGTCGGAAAGTCGTTTTGTGGCGCGAGCGCCACCTGACCCCCCGAGGTGTCCAGGGTGATCCCGCACTGCAGGGAGCAGTAAGGGCAGTGTGTTTTCGTCGGCGCCGACGCCATCGGCGATCACCGCTTCGCTGTGGGGGCGCCACGGATCCGGCCGGCCCCGCAATGTAGACCTTTCATGTCGCCTCCCGATCGGCCCTTCGCTGCCGAAGCTACGTGGGGCGTGTTTCGGAGGTATTTCGGTTGATTGTCCGGGCGACTACCGCTGCCTCACCGTCGGTGTCCGAACAAGAATGCGTCCAGCAGCTCGTTGACCCGCGCGGGCTCTTCGAGCGCCGCCAGGTGCGCGACCCGGTCGAGCACGGCGAAGGACGCGCCGGGGATCGAGTCGGCCATGGCGCGGGTTTCTGCCACCGGGAAGGTGGCGTCTTCCGCGCCGGCGACCACCAGCACCGGGGCGGTGACCCCGGCCAGCAGGGCGTGCTGGTCGGGCCGGGCGGACACCACGCTGCGCACCGCCCAGCGCACCGAATCGGTGTTCACCGACTGCACGGCTGCCTGCACGGTCGCCACCACGTCCGGGCGGGTGCGCAGCGTCGTCGGGCCCAAGAAGGCGCGGACGGCCGAGCGGGTCAGCGGCGGCCGGATGCCGCCCAGCAACCTCGCCAACCGGAGCATGGCGGCGTACTGAATCTTTTGCGCGACAGGGGCTTTAGAGGCCGTGCAATTCATCAGCACCGCGCGGTCGAGGCGGTCGGGGTAGCGGGCGGCGAAGGTGCCGCCGATCATGCCGCCCCATGAGTTGCCGACGAAGTGGGCCCTGTCGAGGTCGAGCCCGTCCAGCAACTCGACGACGCAGCGGGCGCAATCGGTGAAGTCGAACATCGCGCGCAGCGGCGCACTGCCGCCGTGGCCGGGCGGATCGATGAGCACCAGCCGATGGCTGTCGCCGAAGCGCGCGGCCTGGCCGGCCCACAGGTCGCCCGTCATCAACAGGCTGGGCCACATCAGGACCGCGGGCCCGGTGCCCGCGCTGACCTGGACGTGCAGCGTTCCGAGAACCGTGTCGACGAACCGCGAAGCCAGCCGGGGGTTATTGGCGGTCACGCTGCCTCCTGACGTCCAATCGTGCGCGGCAGATGCCACACAGCCGTCCTGATGATTTTCCGCGTCGGTGATACTGATGCGGTGACGAACAACGATGTTCATCCTGACCTGCAACGATTTGTCCGCATCGCCCCACGCCGGCTCGTGGGTCCCCGGACCCTGCCGCTCATGCGGGCGGGGATCGCGTGGCGGGGACGCCTCGGCAAGCCCGTGGCCGGGGTCGAGGTGGTCACCCTGGATTCGGGGGCCGGCGTTCGGCTGTTCCGGCCCGCCGGGGTCACCGAAACCACGCCCGCGCTGTTGTGGATCCACGGCGGCGGATACGTGATCGGCACCGCCCAGCAGGATGACCAGCTCTGCAGCGGCTTCAGCAGGCGGCTGGGCATCACCGTCGCATCGGTGGAATACCGCCTGGCGCCCGAACATCCGTATCCCACGCCGCTGGAAGACTGCTATTCGGCGCTGACCTGGCTGGCCGGGCTGCCCTCGGTGGACCGCTACCGCATCGCCATCGGCGGCGCCAGCGCCGGCGGCGGCCTCGCGGCGGCCCTGGCCCTGCTGGCCCGCGACCGTTCCGAGCTCAGCCCGGCATTTCAGCTGCTGACCTATCCCATGCTCGACGACCGCAGCTCGGCCACCGCACCCCGGGCGCACTACCGGCTGTGGGACAACCGCAGCAACAAGTTCGGCTGGGCGGCCTATCTCGGCAACGCCGACCCCGCGGTGGCCGTCCCCGGCCGCCGCGACGACCTCAGCGGATTGCCGCCGGCCTGGATCGGGGTGGGCACGCACGACCTGTTCCACGACGAAGACCTCGCCTACGCCGAGCGCCTGACCGCCGCGGGGGTGCCGTGCCAGGTCGAAACCATTCCGGGCGCCTTCCACGGCTTCGACCTGGTGTTGCCGAAAGCCCAAGTGTCGCGGCGGTTTTTCGACAGCCAATGCAACAGTCTGCGCGCCGCGCTCAGCCCGGCCACCTGACAGCACCTCACATCGCGAAGTAGATCAGCTCACCGCCGATGACGGTCGCCGCCACCAGGCCGGCGTCCAGGGCGGCCAGCGCCGTCTGCGGCGGTTCGTTGAGCACGCACAGGTCGCCCGGCTGCCCGATGTCCACGGTGCGCGGCCGGCCCGGCTGATCGGCCCGGCCCAGGAACATCGTCAAAGCCTCTCGCGCCGAGACGCATTCGCGCGGGCCCAGGACGGCGCCCTGAACCGTGGTGCGGTGCACCGCGGCGCGCATCGCCGTCCAGGGATCGCCGTGGCCGAACGGCATGTCGGTGGACAGCGCGACCGGCACCCGCGCCTTGCGCAGGGATGCGACGCGCCATAGCTGATCGTGTTCGGCGGCGGGGACCTCGGCGAGGTATTGGTCGCCACGCTCGGCGACGAAGTTGGGCTGCGTCACCACCGTGACCCCGAGCTCGGCGAGGTCGGCCAGATTGTCGTCGGGCACCACCGCGGCGTGTTCGATGCGGTCCCGCGGGTGGCCGCCCGCCTCGCGCAGGGCCGCGATGGTCACCACCAGCTGGGCGGCGGTCACGCAGTGCACGGCGACGGGCCGACCGCTATCGTGCTGGTGCGTAACCCATTCCGTGAGCGCCTCGAGGTCCAGGCTGTCGTCGTGCAGGATCTTCTTGCCCGGTGACAGGAAGCTCAGCCGGGGCCGGAACTCGCCTCGCCGGTGCGCCTCCGTCAGCGACGCCATGTCGTCGGCGTCCAGGTCCGGGGTGGCGTCGGTGACGCCGGTGACACCGGTCGCGGTGATCCGGCGGCTCAGTTCGGCCAGATCGGTTTCGCGCCGCTGCAGGGCCAGCGACCAGCCGCGGTCGGCGCTGCGCAGCCGACCGTCGGGATGCTCGGACAGGCCGACCCGGCCCAGCGCTTCGGAATTGAGGATCCACAGCGCCCCGCTGCGGTGCTGGATGCGCACCGGAATGTGGGGAACGATGGCGTCCAGCGCACCCCGATCGAGTTCTCCGGCCACCGAATCGTGGTAGCCGACAGCGCGAATCCAGCCGTCGGGGCCCGGTGTGGCGTTGGTCAGCAATTGGGTGAGCTCGGTTTCGGTGCTGACCCCGGGCGGCCCGACGAGAAACGAATCCTGGGCCGAGGCCGCCGAGCGCAGGTGCACGTGGTGGTCGTGCAGGCCGGGCAGGACGGTGCCGCCGCGGGCGTACAGCACGCCCTCCCCCGGGCGCGCCACCAGGCCCTCACCCGGCGGCGCGATCTCTTCGATCAGCGCGCCCACCCGGATGTCCGCTGTCCTCCCGTCCAGCAAGGTGGCCCGCTGAATTAGCATGGTAGGCAACGCCTTTGGTCGACCAGGCGCCGCACCGCCTCGTTGTCGGCGCCCAGTCCGGACGCCGGCGGTGCGGCCGGTGGGGCCGACGGCGCCGACACGGGTGCGCCCGATGCCGAGGGCCCGGTCGGTAGCGCCGCGTAGGTCGCGGCGACCCCGGCCATGCAGATGCGGATCAACTCGCCGCCGCCGCGGCCCAGGGCTTCGGCCACCGCCAGGGCCGCCTCCAGCCCGGTCAGCGGGTCGGCGATGGCGTCGCCGCAGAATACCGGCCCGTCGGCGCCGGTGCCGACCAGCCCGCCGGCCACCGCGGTGTCGTCGCCGAATCCCGGTCTGTGGCCGTCGTATCCGGTGATTTGCAGCCAGATTCGGCCGGCGCGCGCCGTGACGTCCTCGGGCCCGAGCCCCCGGCGCGCCAGTGTCGCGGGGCGCGAGCCCTCAATGACGATGTCGCTGGCGGCCAGCAGTTCCCGCAGTTCGTCGGCCTGGGTGTCGAAATCGATTCCATAGCAGAGCTTTTGGCCGTTGATCCAGTCGAAAAAGGCCGGGTTCCCGGCCCGGGTGCCGTCGGGACGTCGCGGGCTTTCGACCTTGACGACGGTCGCACCGGCACGCGCGAGCAGGCCCGCGCACAAAGGACCCGCCCACATCGAGGACAGGTCGGCCACCAGCAGCCCCTGCGGGCCGCGCGGCGCCAACCGCGATCCCTGGACGCGGATCCGCGGCGGCGCGGGCGCCGCCTCGCCCAGGCCCGCCACCGGAATGTCGAGCAGCCCCGCGCGTTCGACGATCTCGGCCACCCGGTGGGTGCCCGCCCAGCGCTGCAACACCGGCCACGGGTCGGCGGGCATGTCGTCGGCCTGCAGCAGCGCCGGGACGGCGTCGAGGTCGTCGGCGCGCGACAGAGTCAGCGCGCACCAGCCATCCCGGGCGGCGAGCAGCCGCGTGGCGCCGCCCGGTGACACCCGCCCGGCGCGGCTCAAGCCCAGCAACGCCGCCCGCCCCGTCAGCACGCTCGGCGCATCGACACCGACGCCCAGCCTGTCGCCGATGGCCGCCGCGATCTCGTCGGCGCGGGTCAGCAGGTTGGCGCGGGAGAAGTCGGCGGGACCGTCGGGCAGGCCGGTCAAATAGGCCAGCCCGCTACTTCCCCATTTGGTGGCGGCCGAGCTCACGTCCCCATTGTGCGCGTGGCGCACGTCGGCCTCAGAACTGCAGCGCGTGAAACCGCCAGTCCAGCACCGGACGGTCCGGCTCGGCCGCGGTGTCGCTGACCGCATAGACCAGCGAACGCAGTCCCAGCACGCCCCCGTGCCCGGTGGGCTCGGCCGATTCGACGTGCAGTTCGCTGTAGAGGGTGTCGCCCTCGTGCACCGGCCCGGTGTGATCGCAGGATTGCCAGTTCAACACCGTCACCAGATTGGGCAGTAACCTGCCGGCCTGCGCCAAGGCCAGCCCGATGGTATGCCCGCCGTACACCAGCCGACGCCCACTGACTCGCGAATCATGGTGTGTGGCAGCGATATTCAAGGTCAGCCGGGCGAGCTCGGGTGCACTGCTCACCACGTCGGCGGTGCTGTGTAGCACCGAACCCGCCAGGCCGGCGTCGAAGTGCGGACCGGGCACCTTGTTGCGGAACACCTCGCCGTCCCATTGCGCGGTCGGATCGTGGGCCGGGCCGGGCACGTCGGCGCCGATGCCGGACAGATCGTCGTGCGGCCCGTCCTCGGGCTGCCAATCCGGGCCGGCGGGCAGCATGCCGCAGCGGTAGAAGTCGAGCACCAATTGATCGGCCTGGTCGATGGTGATCATCCGCAGCGCCGCCAGCCCCGTCGGCGCCCGCCCCGGCTTGGGCGAATTCGCCCGCAGCCCAACCACTTCGGTGCGGGTGTAGAGGGAATCACCGATCACCGGGAAACGGTGAAACACCAGGCCCCGATAGAACAGGTTGGCCTTGACCCGCTGGGTCACCAGCGTCGACTGCCCGATCGCCACGTCGCACACCAGCCCCGGATGGGCCAGCGGCGCCGGCAGGCCCGTCACCGCCGCACACAGGTCGGCGTCCAGCGCCAACCGCAGCCGGTCGCCGACGATCGCCTGATGGGCCCCCGCCAACCCGGACGACAGCGTCATCGACGGCGCCCAGTCGAACACCTGCCCCACCGAGAGGTCGTCGAAGTACGGCCCGCCCTCGCGGATTGCCGCATACCCGTCACTCGTCACAACGCCCCATGCTGGCAGGCTGTGGAATCAAGGGTCAATTCGGATCAAACCCCCAACGTCGACTTGCTGACGTCAATTCGTACGGTTTTGCCCATCAAGTCGACGTTCGGCGCAATCGGTTAGGTGATCACAGGTGAACGACGAAGAAGAGATGCTGGTCGCCACGGTGCGGGCGTTCATCGACCGCGGCGTCAAACCGAGCATCCGCGAGTTCGAGCACGCCAACACCTACCCCGAGGCATGGATCGAGCAGATGAAGCGGATCGGGATCTACGGTCTGGCCGTTCCGGAGGAATACGGCGGGTCGCCGGTCTCCATGCCGTGCTACGTGCGAGTCACCGAGGAATTGGCGCGCGGCTGGATGAGCCTGGCCGGTGCGATGGGCGGCCACACCGTGGTGGCCAAGCTGCTGACTCTGTTCGGCACCGAGGAGCAGAAGCGGAGCTACCTGCCGCGGATGGCCAGTGGCGAGGTGCGCGCCACTATGGCGCTGACCGAACCCGGCGGCGGTTCGGATCTGCAGAACATGACCACCACCGCGCTTCCCGCGGCTCCCGGCGACGCCGATCACCTGGTGATCAACGGATCCAAGACCTGGATCAGCAACGCGCGCCGTTCCGGGCTGATCGCGCTGCTATGCAAGACCGACCCAGACGCCACGCCCCGCCACAAGGGCATCTCGATCGTGCTCGTCGAGCACGGGCCGGGCCTTACGGTGTCGCGGGACCTGCCGAAGCTGGGTTACAAGGGCGTCGAGTCGTGCGAGCTCTCGTTCGACGACTTCCGGGTGCCCCGCTCGGCGATACTGGGTGACGTTGCCGGCGAAGGCTTTTCACAGATGATGAAGGGGCTCGAGACCGGACGCATCCAGGTGGCCTCCCGCGCCTTGGGCGTCGCCACCGCCGCGCTCGAAGATGCGCTGGCCTACGCCCAGCAGCGCGAGAGCTTCGGCCAACCCATCTGGCAGCACCAGTCGATCGGCAACTACCTGGCCGACATGGCGACCAAACTCACCGCGGCCCGCCAGCTCACCCGGTACGCCGCCGAGCGATACGACAGCGGCGAACGCTGCGACATGGAAGCCGGGATGGCCAAACTGTTCGCCTCCGAGGTCGCCATGGAGATCGCGCTGAACGCGGTGCGAATCCACGGCGGCTACGGCTATTCCACCGAATACGACGTGGAACGCTACTTCCGGGACGCGCCGCTGATGATCGTCGGCGAAGGCACCAACGAGATCCAGCGCAACGTGATCGCCCGCCAGCTGGTGACGCGGGGCGGGATCTGATCCGGCCCGCAAATCTCACGGACCGGAGCAAAGTTTGGGAGTATATTTGCCTGACTTCTCCGGCCGGCAAACCGGAACGGCAGTAAAGCTGTTCGCCAACCGAGGGAACCACAGGGAAAGGCAGCCGCCATGAGTTATCCTCCCGTGCCGCCCGGAGGTTCGCCAGAATGGCCGGGGCAGCGACCGGAATGGCAAGGCCAGCAACCGGAATGGCAGGCTCAGCAGCCGCCCGGGTGGCAGGGCCAGCCTCCGCCGGCCGGATGGCCGGCACCCCAGCCGGGATGGCAGGAGCCCGAGAATTATCTGGTTTGGGCGATCCTGGTCACGGTGCTGTGCTGCCTGCCGTTCGGAATCGTGTCCATCGTCCACTCCACTAAGGTGTCCGGGCTGTGGGCCCAGGGCCGCTACGCCGAGGCCCAGGAGGCGTCCAACAACGCCAAGAAGTGGGCCATCATCGGCGCGGTCGTGGGTGCCGTCGCGGCGGTGATCGGTGTGGTGCTGTGGTTCGCCATGTTCGCGGCGATCGTGTCGTCCATCCCGTCCACGACCACCACCACCTATTCGAGTTTCTGAACCTCGTCAACCAACCCCCATTCCAGCGCGGTCGGCACGCCGACGGTGCGCCCGGACAACACGAGATACGCTGTGCGCCAACGGCCTATCCGCCGTGTGACGCTTACTGTGCCGCCGGCGCCGGGAAGCAGTCCCAGCGCCAATTCGGGTAGCCCGAACACCGCGTCGTCGCGGGCGGTGACCCACCCGCAGAACGCCGCCATCTCCAGTCCGCTGCCCATCACCCGGCCGTGCACCTCGGCCCGGCACGCCCGGCCGAGCCTGGCCGCCAGCGCGTCGAGCGCCAGGGCCGGGCTGTAGCGGGTACGGGCCAGGTGCGCACTCGCCGGGTCGGAGAACGTGCCGAACTCGGCGAGGTCGCCGCCGCTGCAGAACGACGGGCCGTTGCCGCTCAACACGACGCCGGTGACCGACGGATCCAGCTGCGCGACGGCCAGGGCCTCCAACAGCGCCGCGCGCGCATCGGTGGAGAACGCGTTGTGCCGCTGGGGCCGGTTGAACGCGATGCGCACGACGTTGCCGTCGCGCGTCACCCGCACCGGGTCGGCGATCTCGGGGACGCATGCCGGGCCCCGCTCACTCAGCCACCGCGCGAACTCCGGGCCGGCCTGCAGGGTCGAGTACGCCAACGACTCGGTCGTCACTCCGGACAGCGTCGGGCCCAGTGGGTCCACCGCGCGCAGGACGTCGTCACAGACCCCACTGGCGTGCGGCCACCGATCGCAGCGTGCCGTCAGTTCGTCCACCGTCGCCGACAGCGAGTCGACGGTGACCACCCGCCGGTCGGCGCAGGGATCTTCGGTCAGCGTGAAAGTTGCCGCCGCAAGCCAGGATTCGGCCGCATCGATGTCAGCGGCCGAGCCGACGGCGACGATCACCCCGGGCGGCGACCCCGGGCCGTCGTGCGACGCACTCGACAGGTCGACCACCCGGAGCATGACTCACACCGAGTACTTCTCGATCAGCCCATTCTTGTAGAGCTTGCCGGTGTCGGTGCGCGGCAGCTGCGCTTCGAAGGCGATCGATCGCGGGCATTTGTAGTGCGCCAAGCGGTCTCGCAGCCACGCGGTCAGCTCGTCGGCGAATTCGTCGGTGGCATCGGCCGCGTCGACGGTCTGCACGGCCGCCACCACCCGCTGGCCCATCTCGTCGTCGGGCACCCCGAACACCGCGGCGTCCAACACCTTCGGGTGGGTGACCAGAAGGTTCTCGGCTTCCTGCGGGTAGATGTTCACCCCGCCGGAGATGATCATGTGGTGGCGCCGGTCGGTCAGGTACAGGTAGCCCTCGTCGTCCAGGTAGCCGATGTCCCCGACGGTGGCCCAGCCGTGCTTGTCGCGCGATGAGGCGGTTTTGGTTGGGTCGTTGAGGTATTCGAACGAGTACCCACCCTCGAAGTAGATCTCGCCGGCCTGTCCTGGCGGCAGCTCGTTGCCGTGCTCGTCGAGAATGTGCACGGCGCCGCCCATGGGTTTGCCGACCGAGCCCGGATGGGCCAGCCAGTCTTCGGCGGTGATCAGCGTCGATCCGTGCGCCTCGGAGGACGCGTAGTACTCGTCGATGATCGGCCCCCACCAGTCGATCATCTGCTTCTTGATCTCCACCGGGCACGGGGCCGCCGCGTGCATCACCCGCTGCAGGCTGGACAGGTCGTACGAATGACGCACCTGCTCAGGCAGTTTCAGCATGCGGGTGAACATCGCCGGCACGAATTGGCCGTGCGTGACCCGGTGGCGCGCGATGACGTCCAGGCAGCCTTCGGCGTCGAACTTCTCCATGACGACCGTGGTGATGCCGCCGGCCTGCGCGCTCATCGACCACACCGACGGCGCCGTGTGGTACAGCGGCGCCGGGCTGAGGTACACCGAATCGGGCGTCATCCAGAAACTGACCAGCGCCGACATCATGCCGGGCGCCTCGGCCGGTGGCACGTGCGGCAATTCGCGTTTGATGCCCTTGGGCCGGCCGGTGGTGCCCGACGAGTACTGCAGCAGGTCGCCCTCGATCTCGTCGGCGATCGGGGTATCGGGCAGTCCGGCAACGCATTCCGGGTAGCGCTCCCAATTCGGCAGGTCGCCATCGGCGATCAGCAGCAGCTCGGGCAGTCCGCCGGGGAGGTGCTCGGCCAGGCCGGCAAGCGTGTCGCGCAGCGCCGCCGAGCCGATGATGGCTTTGGCGCTGCTGTTGTCGATGATGTAGGCCGCCTCTGCCGCGGTCAGGTGGGTGTTGATCGGCACGTAGTACAAACCGCTGCGACGAGCCGCCCACATCACCGCGTGGATGTGCTCGTTGTTCTCCATCAGGATGGCGACCGTGTCGCCCTCGCGCAGGCCCGCCTGGCGGAACCGGTGCGCCAGGCGATTGGCTCGCGCTTCGAGGTCGTCGAAGGTGATGACCGTCCCGGACGGGTACAGGATGACAGCAGGTTTGTCGGCGCCGATATACGGGCGGATCTGCATGCGCAGACTGTACCGCCGCCAAACTTGACGGGTGTTAAGTGGTCGGCGGCCGCGGCGCCACCCCCGCTCCAGCAAAGCGATTCGCGGCGCCGGCCGACGCCCTCGCGGCGCCGTCGCGATGCGCGCGTCCGGTCATTTTGGGCGCCGGCCGCCGCCCGCGGGAAAGTCGCCGCCGATAACGCAGTTAAGTACAATGCCGTTGGCCGTGGAAGTTAGCCTTGGCGGGTACGCCACTTCGCACCGGAGGTGCGCATGACCGCCGAGCAGGCATCCGAGCCCGCGGCATGCGCCGCTGCCCCGCCGGCCCCCGCGGTCGCGCCGTCCGACTACGTCGACGGCATGGAGCGCCTGGTGCATGCGGTTCAGGAGCTCTCGCTGGCGCGCACCCTGCCCGACATCCAGCGGATCGTGCGCACCCGGGCCCGGGAGCTCACCGGGTGTGACGGAGCCACGTTCGTGCTGCGGGACGACGACCGGTGCTACTACGCCGACGAGGATGCGATCGCCCCGCTGTGGAAGGGCAGCCGCTTACCGATCAGGTCCTGCATCAGCGGGTGGGCGATGCTCAACCGCGACGCGGCGGTCATCCCGGACATCTACCACGACTCGCGCATCCCGCACACCTTGTACCGCCCCACCTTCGTCAAGAGCCTGGTGATGGTGCCGATCCGCAAGCTCGATCCGATCGGCGCGATCGGAAATTACTGGGCCGCCCCGCATCAGCCGTCCGAACACGAGGTGCACCTGCTGCAGGCCCTGGCCGACTCGACCTCGATCGCCTTGGAGAACGTCCAGCTGTACTCCGAACTGGAACAGCGGGTGCGCGATCGCACCGCCGCGCTGGAGCGCGCCAACGAGGAGATCCGCCGGCTGTCGGTGACCGACGAGCTGACCGGGCTGAACAATCGTCGCGGCTTCTACCTGCTGGCCGAGCAGAAACTCCGTGGGGCCCACCACCTCGGCCACAACTGCGTGCTCGCCTTCCTCGACGTCGACGGCCTCAAGAAGGTCAACGACGAGCAGGGCCACGAGGTGGGCGACAAACTGCTCAGGGACGTCGCCCATGTGCTGCGGACGATTCGCCGCGAGTCCGACATCCTGGCCCGCATCGGGGGCGACGAATTCTGCGTGATGGTCACCGAGAACGGCGACGGCACAACGTCACTCGAGGAGCGACTCGCCGCAGCGTTCGGGAACTTCAACAAGACCGGGGATCGGCCCTACCGGGTGTCGGCCAGCATCGGGCTGGTGCGCGCACCGGTCTCCGACACCGCCGGCGTGGACGAACTACTGGCCCGCGCCGACGAGCTGATGTACGCGGAAAAGAAGGCCAGCCCCGATTCGCGTTTGGCGGGCTGATCGGTCAGCCCGCGCCCGAGGGTGGGTCAGCCCGCTTCGGACAGCCGCTGCTTGAGGGCCTCGAACTCGTCGCGGACGCCGGTGGGCAGCTTGTCGCCGACGAACTCGAACCACTCCTCGATCAGGGGCAGTTCCTCGCGCCATTCGGCCGGGTCGACCGCCAGCGCCTTGGCCACGTCGCCGCCCTCGACGTCCAGGCCGTCGAGGTCCAGATCGTCGGCCGTCGGCACGATGCCGATCGGGGTGTCCTGGCCGCCGGCCTGATGCTCGATGCGGTCCACGATCCACTTGAGCACCCGGCTGTTCTCGCCGAAGCCTGGCCACAGGAAGCCGCCGTCGGAGTCGCGGCGGAACCAGTTGACGAAGAACACCTTGGGCAGCTTGGACTCGTCGGAGTTCTTGCCCAGGTCGATCCAGTGCTGGAAGTAGTCACCGACGTGGTAGCCCAGGAACGGCAGCATGGCCATCGGGTCGCGGCGCACGGTGCCGACCTTGCCCTCGGCGGCGGCGGTCTGCTCGCTGCCCATGGTGGCCCCCATGAACACGCCGTGCTGCCAGTCGCGGGCCTGGGTCACCAGCGGGACCGTGGTCTTGCGGCGGGCGCCGAACAGGATGCCGGAGATCGGCACGCCCTGCGGGTCGTCCCACTCGGGCGCCAGGATGGGGCACTGCGACATCGGGGTGCAGTAGCGCGAGTTGGGGTGGGCGGCCTTCTCGCCGGAATCCGGCGTCCAGTCGCGGCCCTTCCAGTCGATCAGGTGCTGCGGCTCACCCTCCAGGCCCTCCCACCAGACGTCGTTGTCGTCGGTGAGCGCCACGTTGGTGAAGACGGTGTTGCCGCCCTCGATGGTGCGCATGGCGTTGGGGTTGGACTTCCAGTTCGTGCCCGGCGCGACGCCGAAGAAACCGAACTCGGGGTTGACCGCGTACAGGCGGCCGTCCTTGCCGAACCGCATCCAGGCGATGTCGTCGCCGAGCGTCTCGGCGCGCCAGCCTGGAATGGTCGGCTGCAGCATCGCCAGGTTGGTCTTACCGCACGCCGACGGGAACGCCGCGGCGAAGTAGTAAGCCTTGTTCTCCGGGGAGATGAGCTTGAGGATCAGCATGTGCTCGGCGAGCCAGCCCTCGTCGTGGGCCATCGCCGAGGCGATGCGCAGCGAGTAGCACTTCTTGCCCAGCAGGGCGTTGCCGCCGTAACCCGAGCCGTAGCTCCAGATCTCCCGGGTCTCCGGGAAGTGGGTGATGTACTTGGTGTCGTTGCACGGCCACGGCACGTCCTTCTGCCCCGGCTCCAGCGGTGCGCCCACCGAGTGCAGCGCCTTGACGAAGAACCCGTCGTCGCCGATCTTCTCCAGCGCGGCCTTGCCCATCCGGGTCATCACCTTCATCGAGATGACGACGTACTCCGAGTCGGTGATCTCCACACCCAGCTTCGGGTCGTCGGCGCCCAGCGGGCCCATGCAGAACGGCACCACCCACATGGTCCGGCCGCGCATGCAGCCCCGGTACAGCTCGGTCATCGTGGACCGCATCTCCGACGGGTCCATCCAATTGTTGGTCGGCCCGGCGTCGATCTCACGCTTGGAACAGATGTAGGTCCGCGACTCCACCCGCGCCACGTCGGACGGGTCGGACAGCGCCAGGTAGGAGTTGGGGTGCTTCTTCTCGTTTAGCTTCTTCAGCGTGCCCGCCTCGACCAGCTGGGCGGCCAGCCGGTGGAACTCCTCGTCGGAGCCGTCAGCGAAAACCACCCGGTCGGGCTGGGTGAGCTCGGCGACCTCCTGCACCCATGACAGCAGGCCCTGGTGATTCGTGGGTGCTGTGTCCAAACCGGGAATGGTCGCTGAGGTCATCGAACTCTCCTGGATCTTCTGCGTATCGGGCTCGTGCTGCTCGCTATGCTCTCGCCCACACAATTAAGGAATTGGTGGCGTTAACTACAGGTTATCGTGAGGACCTTGTCGGGTGAGTCTCGGGCAGGTATAAGCCTTCTCACAACAACGATTCAGAAGGTCCCGACGAATCGCCATCTTCGCTCCTCGAAACGGGTTTTTCGGTGTCGTCAGCGCCACCCTCTTCGGCGTGACTTTCGTCCTCTCGTATACCCGGTTCTCCCAGTTCTGCACGCACCGCCGCCAGCGCGGCCGTCACCGCCGGCATCTCCCGATCCCGCGCCGCCGCGGCCCGCGCAGCGGCCAGGGCGTGCTCGCGCAGTTCGGCCTCGATGACCCCGACGGCGGCCGACACCTGAGCGTTCTCGGCCTCGTCCTGGGCCAGCAGCCCTTTGCTCAGCACCGACTCGGCGACCAGCACGCGGGTGGCGACCAGCTCCTCGACGACCGACTGCAGCGCGGCCGTCACGTCACCCGTCCAGCGGTCCAGCAGCGACCGGTCATGCAGCAACGCCCGGATGTTGATCACCATGTAGGTGAGCGCCAGCGAGATCGCCACGCACGCCAGGGCCGCGACGACGGCCAGCGCCGGGTTCAGCCGCGAGGCCACGCCGCTCATCAGCCGGCTCAAGGTCAGCGCCACCCCGAGTCCGAACCCGACGCCCAGCACCACCATCAGCCAGGTTTCCTGCCGGCGCGATTTCAGCGGTGGCGGCGCCGCATCGACCTTGGGCAGCTGCTCGAGCGGCGGCAGTTCCATCGGCACGTGCACCGCCTGCGCCACCTCGGCGAGCTTCAGGTCGGTGTCGTGGCTGACCTCGGCGACCACCTCCTCCAGCGCCTCGTAGGCGTCCGTCTCGAAGCCCGGCATGTTGCGCCGCGACAAACCCGCCGCGTGCTCCTGCAGTTCGGTGCGCACCGACGCGCACCGGTTGCGCGCGGAGTGCGACAGCGCCACCCGGGCCTGCTGGATCTGACCGCGCAGCGTGATGGTGCGCTCGCTTTTGGCCTGGCGCCGCTGTTGCAGGGCGGTGCTGCGCTCTTCGCGCAGCGCCTCGACCCGGGCCCGCCGGCCGGACCCCTCGACCTCGCGGTCGAACCGCCGCGCCATCGTCTCCAGCCGGGATTCCCACGCCCGCAACCTGTTTCGCCGTGCCAGATCGGGGTCGTCGAGCTGCGCCGAGACGGCCGCGACCAGGTCGTCGACGTCTGGGTCGCCCAGGTCGGGCAGGGCCGCCGCGCCCACCCAGGGCGCCCGGGCATAACGCGCCGCATGCGTCCCCAACGCGTCGCAGTTCGCGGCGACGATGTCCCGCCAGTTCAGGTGCACGTCGATCTTGGACACCACCCCGACGATCGCGTCGGTGTGCTCGGTCGCGGCGTCCAGCAGCGTGCAGTCGGACGGTGTCAGGTTTGCCGCCGCGGACACGACGAACACCACCGCGATCGGCACCTCGCCCGGGCCCAGATCCGCCGACTCGACGAACGTGTGCTGCGGGAGCCGCTTGCGCAGCGCATCGGCGACCGCGGTGACCCCGGCCATCCAGGGGCCGGTCACCAGCACGGCGTCGCGGCGCTGAATGGCCGGCGGGTCCAGCCCCGGCCCGGCGGCCGCCACCAGTGCGTCCACCGCGGCGACGGGATCGTCGCTCGCGTCGCCGCTCACCAGGAATCCCCCGGCAACGAGGCGCAGGACTGGGACCACAACCGCAGCGATCCCCGGGCGATGTCCGCGCCGCACGCGCGATGCAATTCGCTGGCCGAGGCGCGGCTGTAGCGCTGCCAGCGCACCGCCCGCGGCAGGTGCGCGGCCGGATCACGACGAGCGCCGCGACCCGGGTGGCCGCCCGGGTCGAGCCCGGCCGCCTCGGCCAGGTCCACGGCGGCCGCCATCCGCGCGACCACGGTGTCGTCGCGGGACAGGAACCCGCTGATGCGCTCGCCCAGCGCGCCGCCCCCGGCGGCCAGCGCCTCGAGTTCGGTGACGGCGTCGCGCACCCGCTGATAGCGCGCCGCGGCGCCCAGCACGCCGATCCTGGCCAGCACGCCGTCGACGCCGCTCATCCGGTGCAGCAGGGTCAGCACCTGGGCCGGGGTCCGGCCCTGCCGGAAGGCGGCGACCGCCAGCGCGGTGCCGAACAGGTCGAGGGTCTCCAGCAGGCGGTGGCGCACGTCGGTCGGCACCGGAACGTCGGCGCCCAAGAATCCGGCGAAGGAGCCCTCGAAGCAGGCGGTGGCGCCGGGGTGGGCGGCGAGCGCCGACAACGCCGTCCACAGGGTGCTGTCCAGGTCGTCGAGCGCGGTGAGCGCAAGCAGCCCGGTCATCGGCTCCATCGGCACGCCGACGCGCGCCGAAAGCTCGGTGCACCTCGCGCGCGCCGCCGCGACGGGCCCGTCACCCCGGCCGGACAGCGAGCCCGCCAGATCGGCCTTGTTCAGCACCGCCAGCACCGGGCGACCGGCCGCTGCGGCCTGGCCGATCGCCTGGGTGTCCTCGGGCTTGACCACCTCCGCGAGCACGCGGACCAGCACGTCCGCCTCGCCATCGGTCTCGGGGTCCACCACCGCGATGCCCGCCGCGCGTCCCGCGCCGTCCAGCGCGCGGCGCACGGTGCGGCAGCCGACCCCCCGGCGGCCGCCCACAACCACGCGCAGCGGTGCGGCGGTGCGCTGCACGATCGCCGCCACGCGTGGGTCGACCTGGCCGGCGGCAAACCGCGCCAGCTCGCCGACGAAAGTCTGGTGTCCTTGTCCCCTCATATCCCGCCTGTTCGGTCCGGATGACCAGCGTCCCGGCCGCGTCGAAACTACTGCGTGCTGCGCCGAGGCCGAGCGGTCCCACCGAATGGTGGCACCCGCGTCACGAAGAAGCGAGCCACTGTTAATCAGTTACCAGGTCAAGGCAACTGTTGGGTATCAATCCGGACCAGGGGCGGCTACATCCGAGGTTTATAGGCCACCATGGACAAATGCATGCGCAGCGCGGGGTGGCGATGTCTGCTGACACGCCCTCGGGGGACTCGGACCGCCCCGACCAGCGCTACCTCCCCGCCACGGCGTTCCGGGCCCGGCGAGCGGCCCTGTCCGATGCCCAGCGCCAGACCTGGGAACGCCGGTGGCCCGAGCTCGGCCTGTCGATAGGCGCCGCGGCCGACGAACCCGAAAACCCCGAACCCCCGCTGGATACCCGCGCCTGGTTCGGGCGCCAGGCGCCGGTGGTGCTCGAAATCGGTTGCGGCAGCGGCACATCCACGTTGGCGATGGCCAAGGAGGAGCCCGGCATCGACGTGGTCGCGGTGGAGGTCTACCGGCGTGGGCTGGCGCAGCTGCTGTGCGGGATCGACCGCGACAAGGTGAGCAACATCCGGCTGATCCGCGGCAACGCCGTCGACGTCCTGCAACGCCTCATCGCGCCGGCGTCGCTGACCGGGGTGCGCGTCTTCTTCCCCGACCCGTGGCCGAAGGCGCGGCACCACAAACGCAGGTTCCTACAGCCGGGCACGATTGGCTTGATAGCCGACCGGCTACTCCCTGGTGGTGTCCTGCACGTTGCGACGGACCACGCCGGCTACGCCGAGCACATCGCCGAGGTCGGCGCGGGCGAACCCCGGCTGCGCCCGGCCGATCCCGACGATGCGCTGGCGATCTCGGTCACGCGCCCGACCACCAAGTACGAGACGAAGGCTCAAGAAGCGGGCAGCGCCGTCACCGAGTTCATTTGGCTTAGACGATGAGTAGGCGATGACCATGAGCCTGACCGAAGAGACCGCGGCGGGGGCCGAACCCGTCGCGCCGCCGGCGGTGCTGACCGGCGACGCGTTGGGCGACTTCCCTCCCCCGGGGGGACGCGTGTTGCTGGTGTGGGACGCGCCCAACCTCGACATGGGCCTGGGCTCCATCCTGGGCCGGCGCCCGACGGCTCTGGAGCGCCCGCGGTTCGACGCCCTGGGACGCTGGTTGTTGGCGCGCACGGCCGAGGTCAGCGCCACCCGCCCCGGCGTCGTGGTGGAACCCGAGGCCACCGTCTTCACCAACATCGCGCCGGGCAGCGCCGACGTCGTCCGGCCCTGGGTGGACGCGCTCCGTAACGTGGGGTTCGCGGTGTTCGCCAAGCCGAAGATCGACGAGGACAGCGACGTCGACCGCGACATGCTGGCCCACATCGAACTGCGGCGCACCGAGGGGTTGGCGGCGCTGGTGGTGGCCTCCGCGGACGGTCAGGCTTTTCGCCACCCGCTGGAGGACATCGCCCGAACCGGGGTCAGCGTCCAGGTGATCGGATTTCGCGAACATGCGAGTTGGGCGCTAGCGTCGGATACCTTGGACTTCGTTGATCTGGAGGATATCGCTGGTGTCTTCCGGGAACCGTTGCCGCGGATCGGCCTAGATTCGCTGCCTGACCAGGGAGCGTGGCTGCAGCCGTTCCGGCCGCTGTCCGCGCTGTTGACCGCGCGTGTGTGACACTGGCTTGAAAAACCGAAAGATGCCGCGCGGGTCGTTAACGATCCAGTAAGGAGCTTGCGTGTTCGCCTGGTGGGGTCGAACTGTGTACCGGTATCGGTACATCGTGATCGGGGTCACGGTAGCTCTGTGTCTGCTGGGTGGCGTCTTCGGAATCAGCCTGGGCAAGCATGTTACACAGAGCGGCTTCTACGACGACGGCAGCCAATCGGTGAAGGCGTCGGTGCTGGGCGACCAGACCTACGGCCGCGACCGCACCAGCCACGTGGTGGCCACCTTCACCGCTCCCAACGGAAAAACGGTCGATGACGCGGCGTGGCGGGACAAGCTCGTCGCCGAGCTCAACAAGTTCAAGACCGATCACCCCGACCAGGTCGTCGGGTGGGCCGGCTGGCTTGCGGCGCCCGACAGCACCAACCCGGTGATCAAGGGGATGGTGAGCGAGGACAGGAAGCACACCTTCGTGTCCATCCCGCTGAAGGGTGACGACGACGACAGCATCCTCAACAACTACAAGGCCATCGCCCCGGATCTGCAGAAGCTCAACGGCGGCACCGTGCAACTCGCCGGTCTCGAGCCGATCGCCAACGCCCTGACGGGCACCATCGCCACCGACCAGCGCCGCATGGAGGTCCTTGCGGTGCCGATGGTGGCGGTGGTCCTGTTCCTCGTCTTCGGGGGCGCGGTCGCCGCCGGCCTGCCGGCCATCGTGGGCGGCCTGAGCATCGCCGGCTCGCTGGGCATCCTGCGGCTGGTCGCCGTGTTCGGGCCCGTGCACTATTTCGCCCAGCCGGTGGTGTCCCTGATCGGCCTGGGCATCGCGATCGACTACGGGCTATTCGTGGTGAGCCGGTTCCGGGAGGAGATCGCCGAGGGCTACGACACCGAGGCCGCGGTGCGAAGAACCGTGATGACGGCCGGGCGCACCGTGACCTTCTCCGCGGTGCTGATCATCGCCTCCAGCGCCAGCTTGCTGGTGCTTCCGCAGGGCTTCGTGCACTCGTTGACCTACGCGATCTTCGCCGCGGTGGGTCTCGCCGCCTTGCTGTCGATCACCTTCCTGCCGGCCTGCCTGGGCATCCTCGGCCGCCACGTCGACGCGCTGGGCGTTCGGACCGCGTTCCGGGTGCCGTTCCTGCGGAACTGGAAGTACTCGCGGGCCTATCTGAACTGGCTGGCCGACCGGCTGCAGAAGACCAAGACGCGCGAAGAGGTCGAGGCCGGCTTCTGGGGCAAGCTGGTCAACTGGGTGATGAAAAAGCCGCTGGCGTTCGCCATCCCGATCGCGGTCGGCATGATCCTGCTGGTCATCCCGCTGGGCAACCTGTCGTTCGGCGGGATGAGCGAGAAGTACCTGCCGCCCGACAACCCCGTGCGCCTGGCGCAGGAGCACTTCGACAAGCAGTTCCCCGGCTACCGCACCGAGCAGCTGACCGTGGTGATCCAGAGCGACAACCACAGCAAGGTGACCGACCAGCAGGTCGCCGACATCCGCAACCGGATTTCCTCGATCGGCGGTTTCACCGACAAGACCTGGCAGGAACGGCCGTGTCCGACCATCGCCGGGAACCCCTGCGTCGCCGGCCCGAACGGGACCACGGTGCCCAAGGACGGCTCGGTGCGGGTGATCCAGAACGGCCTGCTCAACAAGAATGACGCCGAAAAGAAGATCGCTGAACTGCGGGCGGTGAACCCGCCGAAGGGCCTGAACCTGTATGTCGGCGGCACGCCGGCACTCGAGCAGGACAGCATCCACAGCCTGTTCGCCAAGGCGCCGCTGATGCTGGTGCTGCTGCTGGGCGCGACG
>NZ_LZKV01000103.1:0-1357 GCF_001672995.1 Mycobacterium sp. 1482292.6
GACGTGGATGCTCCTATGCAGCGTCAAGTGTGTCGAGTGATGGGTTGAGGTCGGCTTGGAGGGCTCGGTAGAGCTCGCGCACGACGGCTCGTTTGAGGCAGCGGATGACTTCTTTTTTGGATTTGCCTTGTTCGGTTCGTCGGTGAAGGTAGCGCTTGGTGGGTTCGTGCCATCGCATTCGGTTGATGATGATGAGGTGGATCGCGCTGTTTGCGTCGCGGTCTCCGCCGCGGTGGAGGCGATGTCGGGTGGTGTTGCCGCTGCTGGCGGGGATGGGCGCGACGCCGCAGAGTCGAGCTAGTGATGCTTCGGATTTGAGCCGGTCGATGTTTTGGCCGGCTGTGGTGAGGATCTGGCCGGCTGCTTCGGTGCCGACGCCGTTGATGGCCAAGAGGTTTGGGGTATTGCGGGTGAGGAGATCGTCGAGTTCTTGGTTGGCTTCGGTGATTTCGTCGTCGAGCATCTGGATGCGTTTTGCCAGGCGGCGCAGCATGCGGCGGGCGTTGATGGTGGGGTCGTCGAGGGCGGCGTCTTTGGGGATGCGTAGTTGTGCGCAACGGAGCACTAACGCGGCCCGGTCATAGCCAGATAACTTCGCGCGCAGTCGTTCGGGCGCGCATCCCAGCAGACCGTGGATCTGATTGAGGGCGGATCGGCGTGCTTTGACCGCGCTGCGGCGGGTGGCGCGTATTTGTCGGACGGCTTCGACGTAGCCCTGGCGGGCTTTGGGTGTGGTGGTCGCGGACTCGCTTAAGACGGCCCGTGCGGCGTTGATGGCGTCTATTGGGTCGGATTTTCCCTGTCGGCGCCGGTCCTGGCGATTAGGTCGTGATACCTCGATCACGGTGATCTCGTGAGCCTGCAGGTAGCGTTGCAGTCCTGCGCC
Organism: Mycobacterium sp. 1482292.6; assembly: GCF_001672995.1. Lineage (NCBI taxonomy): Bacteria > Bacillati > Actinomycetota > Actinomycetes > Mycobacteriales > Mycobacteriaceae > Mycobacterium > Mycobacterium sp. 1482292.6. The sequence continues at coordinate 887 of NZ_LZKV01000103.1, forward strand.
GTAGGAGCCGGTCCCTTCGAGTCCTGCTTTGATGACGATTCCGTGAGAACCCATCCAGGACAGCAGTTTCTGGTAGCCGGCTTGCGTGGCAGCGAACTCGTGGTCGGCGAGCAGTTTTCCGGTGTTGGCGTCCAGCACTGCGGCGTGATGGGTCCGTTTGTGGGTGTCGACTCCTGCGACGATGTGACGAGATGGGGGTTTGGTTGTCATGCTGGTGATTGCCGTCCTCTATTTCTGGGTGGATGGGTGGCGTCACCGGCGTTGGCGGTTGGACACAACAGAGATGGGCAGCTTGTGGGTGCAAGCTCCTATGAAGTCACAGCCGTCGCGTCGGTGACGTCGAGCACGTCACTCGCGGCGCCAGTCGACAAATCCACGCAAGGACAACCAAGCGGCGTCAATGGACTTCAGAGTCAGACCACCGCCGCGAGCGACCTCCCATTCTCTCTGTGGACTTCGCAGTAGTAGCCG
>NZ_LZKV01000104.1:0-4164 GCF_001672995.1 Mycobacterium sp. 1482292.6
GCCGACGGGCCGGCGCCCCGCGGGACGGGGACCCGGGTGGTCGGCGCCGCCGCGTTCGCCGCGGCGGCGCGCCTGCGGGCGGCGCGGCGGGCCAGCCGCCGGCCGCTCAGCTGGCCGGTGACGATGGCCGCCGCCAGGATGCCCAGCGCCATGCCGCACAGCGTCACGTCGAAGGTGCTGGTGATCTGCTGGGCCAGGTTGTTGCCGTAGACCGGATGCAGCGCAGGCGAATTCGGTGAGTCCGCGAACCGCGGCGCCAGCTCGACGCCCACGATGACACGGGCGACGCTGAGCGCGGCGACCAGTCCGCACAGCGAGGTGACCATGCGCGCCGACAGGGTGGCCAGCCTGCGGCGCAGCCAGATCGTCAGCACCGCGGTCACCAGATCGAACGCGGCCAGCACGATGCTGTCGTACCGCGAGAACGGGTAGTTCAGGATCACGCCGACGACCAGGTCGGTGATCCGCATCGCCATCGACCCCACACACCAGATGGCGATGAGCAGCAAGCCATTTCGGGTCGTTTCCCGCCACGCGGATTCCTCCGTCGGCGAGGCGTTGCGGTGCCCGAACAGCGCCCGCGGCACGAACAGCGCCGCCCCGGCCGCCCACGCCAGGTAGCCCTCGAACCCGACTCCGGCGGTCGACGTGTTCTGCGCGATGCCGTGGAACGCGTCGAGGTCACGACCGGCGGGCAGGAACCACACCAGGATCCCGGCGGCCAGCGTCGAGGCGCCGAGCGCGATGGTGGTCAGCCGGCTCGCCCGGGTGCTGCGCAGCAGCCACCTGGAGGCGACCAGGACGGCGACCAGCGCCACCACGCCGTACACCACCGCGGTCACGATCACGGCGATGTTCTGCTTGCCGAATTCCTGCGCGCCGCCGGTGCTTTGCAGCGCGTACCGCACCCGCCAGTACAGGTTGAAACCAAAGCTGAGCACCGCCGCGAGCATGGACAGCGCGCCGATCACCCGCGCCGATCTGTGCCAGCCGGTGGACTCGTCGCCCGCCGGAACCGGTCCGGCGAGCGCGCCCGCCGGCACCGCCTGGGCGCTCAACAGCGCGCCGGCCACCCCGGCCCACGCCCCCGGACCGACGCCGCCCGGCACGTTGACCGTGCCGCCGAAACGGACGGTCTCGTAGGCGTCGAACACCACGAAGCCGAGCACCAGCAGCAGGTAGGGGACGTTGAGCGCCAGGCGAAGCCGGGCGGCCCGCGCCGGGTTGAACCGCGCGCCGGCCGAGCGCCAGGAACCGGCCAGGGCGACGGCGGCGACGGCCAGCACCGTCACCACGATCAACACCGCCGCCCACGTCGCGCTGCTGTCCGGGATGCCCAGGCCGAAGTAAAGGTTCCACGGCAGGAACAGCGCGAGGACCAGCAAAGCCACCGCGGCCAGGTCGCCGGCGACGTGCCGGTAGCGCTTCGGGTCCGCGGTCACCGGCCCGCTGCCGCCCGTGGCGTGTGGGCGGATGATCCGGGTGGCCGGCGCTTGCTGGGCCTGACCGCGGATCGGGCCGGTAGGGGTGTCGTCGCTGCTCTGGCTCACCATGCCCCCAGGGATTCAAGGACCGATATTCGTGGCGCGGTTTCGGGTGTTCGGCCGGGGCTCACCCCGCCGAGCCGAGTGCACTGCTCGCTTGCGAACATATTCTCCGTTCGGATGCCGTGGCAGTGGCTCAGACCGGCTGCCGGGGCGGAGACGATTCCGCGGCGAGGCGTCCTGTCGTTCGAAAAGCTGGTTACGCTGCGCTAGTAGACGAAGCTTGTCGCCTGAATTATCAACGGTATCGCAAGTGTAGTGATGCCGGGACATGCTGGTTGCGGGGTAGCCGGGGTGAAGGAGAAGCGGGATGGACGTCGTTCTGGGGGTCGCGGTCACCGGCCCCGTCGCCCGCTTGGCGCTCGTCGGGCCGGGCGCGCAGGGGGAGGTGATCGATCAATCCGTCGTCGACCTCGCTGACAACCCGATCGGGACGCTGACCGAGACCGTGGTCGGCACGAACCGGCTGCTGGCCGACGAGAACCACCGGCTGATCGGCACCCGGGTGTGCTGGCCGGACAACCCGGCCGCCGACCGGCTGCGGCGGGCGCTGGAGGATTCCGGCGTCCACAACGTGGCGGTGCTCTCGGAGTCGCAGGCGGTGGCCGCCCTGATGCGCGCGGCCGGCCGGCCGGGTGCGGCGCTGGTGATGGACGACGCGACGGCGACGCTGTCGATGGTCGGTTCCGGCGACGGCGACCCGGACGCGCCGCCGACGGTGCTGGCCACCCAGCAGCTGGCCGACGCTCCCGGCGGCGATGCGACGGCCGCCTTCCACACCATGATGGCGAACCTCGGCGGCCACCCGGACGCCCCGCAAGACGTGTACCTGCTCGGCGCCTCGCCGGAGCTGCACCGGGTCGCCGACGAGCTTCGCGACGGCTCGACCATGCGCGTGCAGGTCGCCGAGGACCCCACCTTTGCGCTGGCCCGCGGCGCGGCCATCGCCGCCGCTCCGGCGCTCGCGGCGGGGGCGCTCGCGGCGGGGGACGCGACGGCCCTGGCGCCGGCGGTCGGGCTCACCGGCGACGAGACGGCGATGGCCCCGGCGTTCGGGGATGCCACCGCGATGGCGCCCGCGGCCGGGCCCGTCGGGGACGAGACGGCCGTTGTGCCGGCAGCGGAGTTCGCCGATCCGAACGCCGAAGACCACCAGCTGGCCTATTCGATGGCCGATGACGGCGAGCAGTACCCGGGCGAATTCGACGAGTACGACCCCGAACTCGACGACTACGAGTACGGCGACATCGATGAGGCCGAGGCCAAGCTGTCGCGGCGGTCGTTGGTGATCGGCAACGCCGTCGTGGCGTTCGCGGTCGTCGGGCTGGCCTCGTTGGCCACCGCGATCGCGGTCGCCGTCGAGCCCACCGCCAGCCGCCAGCCGGTGGTGGGGGTCCAGAACGGCACGCCGGGCAAGTTCATGCCGATCCTGCCCAGTCAGCAGCAGGCGCCGCTGCCGCCACCCCCGGCCGATGCGCCCAACGCCGGATTCCAGGGCGGCATCGTCCCGGCCCCGAACAACCCGATTCCGCAACAGGTCGCGCCGCCGTCGGGAGGCGGCGTGCCGGCCGGTCCGGTTCCCGAGGCCCCGGTCAACCCCGGCGTCGTGCCCAATCCCGATCCCGGTTGGGCGCCGCGCCCCAATCCCATTGTGCCGGTTCCCATTCCGATTCCCATCCCGATTCCGGGGTGGGGTCCGAATTACCCGCCCTACAACCCGCCGTACAACCCTCCCTACACGCCGCCGACGACGACGGCGACGCCTCCGACGACGACGTATTCGCCGCCGACCACCACATACGAGCCGCCGACGACGACGTATTCGCCTCCGACGACGACCTATTCGCCGCCGACCACGACGCACGAGCCGCCAACGACGACGTATTCGCCTCCGACGACGACGTATTCGCCGCCGAGCACCACGCACGCGCCACCGACGACGACGTATGCCCCGCCGAGCACCAAGGTGACCACCCAGGCGCCGGCCCCGACCCACACCCAGCAGACCGTGCCGCCGACGCATTCGCAGCCGGTGTTCCCGCAGGAGCCGCACCCCCACCGCGGGTTCTGAGCGTGCCCGACGCCGACGGGCTGGTCACGGTGGTGCTGCCCTGCCTCAACGAGGAGGAGTCGCTGCCGGCCGTGCTGGCCTCCCTCCCCACCGGTTACCGCGCGTTGGTGGTCGACAACAACAGCACCGACGACACCGCCGGGGTCGCGAGCCGGCACGGCGCCCACGTCGTCGCCGAACCGCGGGCCGGATACGGCTCGGCCGTGCACGCGGGCGTGCTGGCCGCGACCACCCCGATCGTGGCGGTCATCGACGCCGACGGCTCGATGGACGGCGGCGAGCTGCCCCGGCTGGTCGCCGAGCTGCAGCGCGGCGCCGACCTGGTGACCGGCCGGCGCCGCCCGGTGCCCGGACTGCACTGGCCGTGGGTGGCCCGGGTGGGCACGGTCGTCATGAGCTGGCGACTGCGCACCCGCCACGGCCTGCCCGTGCACGACATCGCGCCGATGCGGGTGGCCCGCCGCGATGCCCTGCTGCAGCTCGGCGTCGCCGACCGGCGATCCGGCTACCCGCTGGAATTGCTGGTCCGCGCGGCGGCCGCCGGCTGGC
>NZ_LZKV01000105.1:0-2408 GCF_001672995.1 Mycobacterium sp. 1482292.6
AGCGCGCGGGTGAGCAGCCGGTAATCGCGGGTGATCCGGTGCCACGCCGTCTCGTATGCGGCCGGCCGCTCATTGACGATGGCGTCGACCGCCGCCGCGGACTGCTTGAACGCCAGGCTGATGCCCTCGCCGGTGAGCGCGTCCTCGTAGCCGGCCGCGTCCCCGACCAGCAGCACGCGCCCCGCCACCCGGCGCGAGACCACCTGCCGCAAGGGGCCGCAGCCGCGGGGCTGCCCCGGCTCGGCGCCGTGCAGCTGGCGGGCCAGCCGCGGGAACCACGCCGGGTCGGGCCGACCGCGCGACAGGATGGCCACCCCGACCAGGTCGGGCTCGACCGGTGTCACGTACGCCTCGCCCCAGCGCGACCAGTGCACCTCGACGAATTCCGACCAGGCCGGTACCCGGTAGTGCCAACGCACGCCGTAGCGGCGCGGCGTCCCCGCGGTCGCGGTGATTCCGACGGCGCGACGCACCTGTGAATGCAGCCCGTCGGCGGCCACCAACCATTTCGCGCGCACACCGGCGGCCGACACGCCGTGGGCGTCCTGCGCCACCTTCGTCACCCGCGCGCGGATCCAGTCGGTGTCCTGCTCCTTGGCGCGCGCGGCCAGCGCCGCGTGCAACGTCGTGCGGCGCACGCCGCGCCCCGGCCCGCCGCGAAATTGCGCCTGCGCTCGCCGCCGCTCACTCACGTACGCGATCCCGTGAAAGGGCATGCCGACGGGATCCACGCCCAGCGAGGTCAATTCGGCCAAGCCGCCCGGCATCAACCCCTCGCCACACGCCTTGTCGATGGGGCCGTCGCGCGGTTCGGCCACGATCACCGAAAGTCCTTGGCGGCGAGCGTGTAACGCCGTCGCCAGCCCGCCCGGGCCGCCGCCGACGATCAACAGGTCCGCGTCGTAATCGCTCACGTGTAGCCCAACGCCGAGTTCTCCACCTGTAGACGCACCCTGAGCAACGCGGCGTTGGCCAGCGTGAACAGCGCCGCGGTCAGCCACGCCGTGTGCACCAGCGGCAGTGCCAAGCCTTCGGCCACCACTGCAACATAGTTCGGGTGGTGCAGCCAGCGGTAGGGACCCTGACGCACCAGCGGCGCCTGCGGCAGCACGATCACGCGGGTGTTCCATCGCCGGCCCAGCGTCGTGATGCACCACCAGCGCAGCGCCTGGCTGGCCACCACCACCGCCAGCATCGGCCAGCCCAGCCACGCGATGAAGGGCCGGTGCAGCGCCCACGGCTCGACGAGGCAGCCGACCAGCAACGCGGTGTGAATGGTCACCATCACCGGATAGTGGGACCGGCCAAACTCCTTGGCGCCCTGCGTAAACGACCATCGCGCATTGCGGGTGGACACCACCAGCTCCGCCACGCGCTCCAGCCCGACCGCCAGCACCAGCAGGTAATACATGGCTACAGTCTTTACCAGCTCTACCAGGCCAGCAGCACCAGCTCGGAGCAGAACGCCGGGCCCATCGCGATCATCAACCCCATCGAGGCGGGCGGGGGCGGATCGGCGAGGTTGGCCGCGAGCACGTCGAGCACCGAGACCGACGACAGATTGCCGTTCTCGCGCAACGAGTTTCGTGTGTGGTCGAGAGCGGCCGGGGGAAGGTCCAGGACGCTCTCGACGGTCTCTATCACCCGCGGGCCCCCCGGGTGGCACACCCAGGTCGTCACATCGCGCGGGGTCAGCCCGTGGTCGGCGAGGAAATCGCGGACGTCGTCGCCCAGATACTTCTCGGCGATGGTGGCGACGTCGGCGGACAGCACGATCCGGAAGCCGTCGGCGCCGATCTTCCAGCCCATGATCTCCTCGGTATCGGGATAGAGGTGGCTGCGGGTGGCCAGCACGCGGGGACCGGTGTGTTCGCGGCCGGCGCGGTTGGCGCCCTCGGTGATCACCACCGCCGCCCCGTCCCCGAACAGGCTGGTGGCGACGAGATTGGCGACCGACTTGTCCTGGCGTTGAACGGTCAGCGAGCACAGCTCCACCGCGAGCAGCGCGGCCGTGTGATCGGGGAAGGCGCGCAGGTAGTCGTGCATGCGCGCCACGCCCGCCGCACCGGCCACACACCCCAGGCCGAACAGCGGGACACGCTTGACGTCGGGGCGCAGCCCGACCCGCGTCGCCAGCCGCGCCTCCAGCGTGGGAACCGCCAGCCCGGTGACCGTCGTGGAAAACACGATGTCGAGCTCCGATGGCTTGACCTTGGCCTCATCCAGCGCGGCCACCAGCGCCTGCTCGCCCAGGTCCAGCGCGACCTCGAGATAGGCGTCGTTGGCCTCGGTGAACCCGCTCAGCTCGCGATAGCGCGGCAGCCGCAACGCGGTGTTGCGGAACTCCACCCCGCTGCTCGACGCGAAACGGCGAAAGTCCGGACCGGCGATGTCGGTGAGCGCGCAGA
>NZ_LZKV01000106.1:0-569 GCF_001672995.1 Mycobacterium sp. 1482292.6
GGGGTGGTCGGCGAGCTGTACGTCGCCGGCCGCGGCGTCGCATACGGGTACGTGCGCCGGCCCGGGCTGACCGCGACCCGGTTCGTGCCCTGCCCCTTCGGCGAGCCCGGATCGCGCATGTACCGCAGCGGCGACCTGGTCTGCTGGGGCCCGGACGGCCAGCTGCAGTACTTCGGCCGCGCCGACGAGCAGGTCAAGATCCGCGGCTACCGCATCGAGGTCGGGGAGGTGCGCTCGGCGCTGGCCGCGCTGGACGGCGTCGACCAGGCGGTCGTCATCGCGCGCGAGGACCGACCGGGCGACAAGCGCCTCGTCGGCTATATCACCGGCACCGCGGATCCCGCCGAGGCCCGCACGCAGCTGGCCGAGCGGCTGCCCGCCTACATGGTCCCGGTGGCGGTGGTGGTGCTCGACGCGCTGCCGATGACCCTCAACGGCAAGCTCGACATCCGCGCCCTGCCGGCGCCCGAATACTCCGCGGCCGGCGGTACAGCTCGCCGACCACCCCGGCGGCCACCGGGCGCAGCCAGCCGTCCAGGACGAACAGCGCCGTGCCGGGCACCGAGGAG
>NZ_LZKV01000107.1:0-21524 GCF_001672995.1 Mycobacterium sp. 1482292.6
CGCCCGCGTCGAACTGCAGTTCCTTTTCGATCGGGACGATGTGGCGGTAGTCGATCTTGAGGTAGGCGGTGCGCTGGCGCGGGTTGCCGGTGAGCACCGAGGCCGACAACCCGAGGACCGAGTCGAACAGCATGCCCAGCGCGCCGCCGTGCACGGCGCCATTGCGGCCCAGGTGGAACCGGGCGAAGCGGGCCTGGCCGTGGACGCGGCCGTCGTCGCCTTTGTGCGCCGACATCGGGATGGTCAGGATGTTGCCGCGCATCGGCAGGTCCATCCGCCGGCCCGACGGGGACGCCCATTCGTCGGCGTCGTACGGGGCCAGCAGCGCCGACACCTTCTCCAGCAGGTCGGCCGCCTCGGTGATCACCTCGTCGGGCGCGTCGGCGGCCCGGGCGTGATCCTGCAACGAGCGCACGGCGTCGATGAACCTGCCGTAGTCGGGCCCGCCCTTGGTCGTCGGTTCCGGCGGATTGAACCCGCCGCCGGGGTGTCGCTGGTGTTCGGCCACCACCACACCGTATTGCCCGGCCGGCGGGCTTTCGCGCGGTGGTTAGGCCGGCTGCTGGGCGCCGGCCGCCGACAACGTCTCGAATTCGTCGTCGGACAGCTCGATCTCGGCGGCGGCGACGTTCTCCTCGAGGTGCGCGACCTTGGACGTCCCCGGGATCGGCACCATCACCGACGAGCGTTTCAGCAGCCAAGCCAGCGCCAACTGTGACGGCGAGGCGTCGTGGTCGGCGGCGATGCGCTGTAGCGGGCCGTCGGCGGCCGCCAGCGGCCCGGCCGCCAGCGGGAACCACGGGATGAACCCGATGCCCTGTTTGGTCGCCTCGTCGAGCAGCGGCTCGGCGCTGCGGGCCGTCAGGTTGTACATGTTCTGCACCGACACGATCTCGGTGATGCGCAGGGCGGTCTTCAGCTGGTCGACGTCGATCTCGGACAGGCCGATGTGGCGGATCTTGCCTTCGTTCTTCAGGGTGAGCAGCTCGCCCACCTGGTCTTCCAGCGGGAAGTTCGCATCGATGCGGTGCAGCTGGAACAGGTCGATGGTGTCGACGCCCAGCCGGCGCAGGCTCATCTCGCATTCCTGGCGCAGGTAACTCGGGTTGCCCAACGGAATCCAGACGTCGGGGCCCGTGCGCAGCAGCCCCGCCTTGGTCGCGATCACCAGGCCGTCGTAGGGGTGTAGCGCCTCGCGGATGATCTCCTCGGAGTAGTACGGGCCGTAGGAGTCGGCGGTGTCGATGAAGTTCACCCCGAGTTCGACGGCCCGCCGCAGCACCCGGACGCACTCGTCGCGGTCGTCGGGCGGGCCCCACACGCCCTTGGCCGTCAGGCGCATGGCGCCGAAGCCGAGTCGGTTGACGGTCAGGTCACCGCCGAAGGTGAATGTTCCGGACGCCCCTGCAACAGTTTTCGTGTTTTCTGCGGTCACACCTTTAGACCGTACGCGCCGAATGCCACCGCGCATCCCGGCGTGGCAAGCTGAGCACGTGGACCTGCGCGCGCTCGAGGAACTACCCCTGACCTACCCCGAAGTGGGGGCGACCGCGAGCGGCGATCTGCCCGCCGGCTACGACCATCAACACGCCGAGCGCCAAATCGGCACGGGCCAGCAGCGTTTCGAGCAGGCCGCGGCCGCCGTCATGCGCTGGGGCATGCAGCGCGGGTCCGGGTTGCGCGTGCAGGCCAGCTCCGAGATCGCCGTCGTCGACGCGGTGGTGGTGGTGAAGCTCGGCTTTGTGCCGGCACCCTGCCGCGTCGTCTACGTCGTCGACGAACCCGACATCCGCGGCTTCGGCTACGGCACCCTGCCGGGCCATCCGGAGTCCGGCGAGGAACGCTTCGTGGTGCGGCGCGACCCGGCCACCTCGGCGGTGTACGCGGAGGTGTCGGCCTTCTCCCGGCCCGCGACCTGGTGGAGCAAGGCCGGCGGGCCGGTGGTGAAGGTCGGTCAGCGCCTCATCGCCAGGCGCTACCTGCGGGCGGTGTGACCGTCATCGGGTGGTGACGGCACCCCCGATGGCGCCCGTGTGCACGCCCTGCGCCAGCCGGGCCAGCGCGATTGCGCCGACGAGCAGACCGAAGTCGCGCAGCGCGACGTCGTAGAAGCCGGGCCCGCTGACCAGGTCGATGATGATGCCGGCCAGCCACGCCGCGACCACCCAGGCGCCGAGCCGCGGCGCCACCGCGACCAGCAGCCCGGCCACGATCTCGATGACCCCCACCAGGTACATGCACTGATCGGCGGTGCCGGGCACCAGATCGTCGATCCATCCGGCCAGGTACATGCTCCAGCGATGCGGGTGCGTCAGCAGGTTGAAGAACTTGTCCAGGCCGAAAACGATGGGCGCGACCGTGAATACGGCGCGCAGCGCGAAGTATGCCGAGTAGGCCGGATCCCGCAGCTGATCGGCAAGGGCGTTGGTGGTGCTGACGTGGCTGGTGCTCATGGCGACCTCCATTTCTAACGGATAATAGTTTGAACGTTAGAATGGGCAGACTGTAGCGTCAAGCATTGTGTCTGTTAGAAAAGGGTGGTCGATGGACGACGCGGACGCCCTGGAGCGCGACGCCGCTGGTATCGGCGCGCTCGCCGACCCGGTGCGCCGCCGGCTCTATCAGTTCGTGTGCGCCCAACCAGGGCTCGTGAGCCGCGACCAGGCGGCCGATGCGGTGGGAATCCCCCACCATCAGGCCAAGTTTCACCTGGACCGGCTCACCGCCGAGGGTCTGCTGGAAACCGAGTTCGCGCGCCGCACCGGCCGCTCCGGGCCCGGCGCCGGACGGACCTCCAAGCTGTATCGGCGGGCGCGCCGCGACATCGCCGTCAGCCTTCCGCAGCGCGAATACGAGCTGGCCGGGCGCCTGATGGCGACGGCCATCGCCCGCTCGGCCGGTACCGGGGAGCCGGTCACCGAGGTGCTCAACCGCGTCGCCCGCGAGTACGGCCACTCGATCGGCGCCGGCAAGCGACCGCCCGCCGACGCCGCGACCGCGCTGCGGCGCGCGGTCAGCCTGCTCGGCCGGTACGGCTACGAGCCGCGGTTTTCCGACGACGAGGTCGAGCTCGCCAATTGCCCGTTCCACGCGCTGGCCCAGGAGCAGACGGAGCTGGCCTGCAACATGAACCACGCGCTGATCAGCGGCGTGGCCGATGCGCTGGCACCGCACGGCCCCGACGCCCGGCTCTGTCCCGGCCCGGACCGCTGTTGCGTCGTGCTCAGGGCCGCCCGCCGGTAGGCCCCCACCGGGACAGCAATTCCTCGGCGCCCGTACACATCTCGTCGATGACATCGGCCACCGACGCGTCGTTGCGGATCATCCCCACGCCCTGACCGGCATCCACCGGCGCGATCCGGCAATCCCCGGCGGCGATTGCGGCGGCCAGCTCATCGCAGGCGTCCGCGTCCAGCGCTTCCTCGTGGCCCGTCCAATGCCCGACGAAATCGTTGGCCAACACCCGCGACGGGAAGCGTGCGGGCCAGGGCAGCCCCTTGGCGACGTCGAAGACCCGGGTGACGGCGGTGTCGTTTTCGGTGGCCGTGACCAAAGCCCGGCGGCCCGTGTCGCCGGTCAACGCCTCCGGACACGCCGACAACCGGGTGCCCACCCACGCCCCGCTGGCGCCGGCGGCCAGCACCGCGGCCAGGCTGCGCGCCGAGGCGACACCGCCGCCGGCCAGCACCGGCACCGAGACGGCGTCCAGCACCGCGTCCAGCAGCGGCAGCAGGCCCAGCTTGTCCTCGCCATGTCCGCCGCCCTCGGACCCGCGCGCGACCAGGATGTCGACGCCGGCGTCGACGGCCCGGCGCGCCCCGTCGCTGTCGTAAACCTGTGTGACCGTGGGGATTCCGGCGTCATGCGCCTTGGCGACCCACGACCATTCGGTGCCGAAGCTGATCGACAGCAGCGCGGGCCGGGCGGCCAGCGCGTCCTCGAGCAGCCCGGCCTCGTTGCGCATCACCCAGTCGACCATGCCGATGCCGAATCTGCCCTGGACGTGCTGGAGCTGCTCGGCCAGTAGCTCTCGGGTCGCGACGCTGCCCATGCCGACCATGCCGAGGCCGCCGGCCGCCGTCACCGCCGCGGCCAGGCGGCCGCCCGCGACGCCGCCCATCGGGGCGTTGACGATGGGGACCCGCAGTCCGAAGCTCGTTGACCAGGGCGTCGACAACATCGGGGCTAGTGCGCCGACGGAATGGTCTTCAGCACGGTCAGCAGGACCACCGAATCCTCGACCGCGTGCAGGGCGTGCCGTTCGGCCGGAATCGCGACGTATTCGCCGGCCTTGCCGTCCCAGGCGTCGCCGCTGGTGGTCAGCCGCACGTGGCCCTGCAGCACCTGCAGGGTCGCCTCGCCGGGGCTGTCGTGTTCGGACAGGTCGTGGCCGGCCAGCAGGGCCAGCACGGTCTGGCGAAGCTCGTGGCTGTGACCGCCGTGGATGGTGTGGGCGGCGCGACCGCTGTGCGATTGCTTGGCCTCGGCGATCTTTTCGGCCGAGAGGTCGGTCAGCGAGATGGAATCCATGTCGGTCCTTCGAACTTTGCAAGGCCGCCTGGGGCCTCGTCGGTGGGCAGTTAGCCGCTCAGTAGCAGTATCCCCGCCACCACGAGGGCGACCACCTTGACCGCCTCCAGCGCGACGTAGAAGTAGTGGGCGCGCGAGCGCGGTCCGTCCGATCCGGCGAGCACCTTGTCCGCACGACGGGTCAGCGCCGGACGCACCGCGACCAGCTGGATCGCCAGGGCGGCGACCGCGACGGCGACGGCCACCGTGCCGCCCGCCCGGGTGGGACCGGCCACCACGATGGCCCCGATGACCAGGGCGAAGGCCACCTCAACGGTGTTCAGCGCCCGAAAGACCAACCGCCCGATGCTCAGTCCGATCTGCAGCGTCACATTGGGCGCCCGGAATTTCAGCGGGGCTTCCAGGAACGAGATGGCCAGCACCATGCCGAGCCAGACGAAGGTCAGCGCGACGGCAAACGCTGCGCCGGTGGTCATTTGGCCGCCCCTTGCAGCGTCAGGTGAGCCACACACAGGTCCGGCTCGACGAATGGGTCGAGCCGGTCCACCGAGACGGGCGCCCCCCAGGTCTCCATGGCTCCCTGCATGAGGCCCAGATGCACCGGGCACACCACGCTGGAGCGGTTTTCGGCCAATTCCAGAAACGGGCAGTGCCGCAACCCGACCTGCTGCTGTCCGTCGCTCACCCGTCGCTCGGGGGCGAAGCCGAGTTCGTCGAGCACGTCGATCAGATGGGCGATCGCCTCTTCGGCGCCGTCGGCGTCGTCGGGCAACGGGTGCAGCTCGGCGTCCATCTTCTGCCCCCACGCCCGGCCCGCGGCCAGGGCCTTGGGCCCGGGATCGCGCTCGGTGGCAAACGCCGTCGCCAAAATCTCGGCCAGCAGCCGATAGTGCCGCGTACCGCCGCGATCCATCTGCCGGACCGCCCGGAACATCAGCGGCGGCCTGCCCGGTCCCTTGCGGCCCAATTCGACGAGTTCCACCTGGCCGTCGGCGACCAGGCTGTCGAGATGGAAGCGAACGGTGTTGGGGTGCACGCCCAGCACGTCGGCGATCCCGGCGATGCTCATCGGATCCGGCGACGCCCGCAACAGCCGCATCACGGCCCGCCGCCGGCCGGCCGATTCCCCGCCCGACGAGTCCTGCGACTTGTCCACCTTCAACGCGCCCCTCCCGCTGCTTGCCCGTTACGCCTCGGTGACACTGGGCTGGCCCGCCACCAGCGGTGTATCGACACCGAGCGGACCGAGCTTGCCCGCCCCGCCCGGGGACCCCAAGGGGGCATCGCGACCCGGCAGCGTCTCCGCGAAGAACGCCTCATTGTCTGCCAGGTGCGGTTTGAGCTCCTCGGGCAGGTCATCTTCGTAGTAAATCGCCTCCACCGGACATACCGGTTCGCTCGCGCCGCAATCGACGCATTCGTCGGGATGAATGTAGAGCGCCCGGCCGCCTTCGTAAATGCAATCCACCGGGCATTCGTCGACGCAGGCGCGGTCCATCACATCGATGCATGGCTTCCCGATCACGTAGGTCATGCGCTGGAGTTTACACAACGCCACTTGTAAAAACCAGAGCCGAAGTCGGAGAACCCATGGCGGCCAACGAACTTGACGTGCGCGGGCTGCGCAAGCCCGACCTGCATCCGAGGATCAAGCCGCTGGAAAGCTCTGCGGGGCAGGAGATCTGATGCCAGGACAACGAGCAGGTTTGCGGCCGACACCGGATTGCCCGACGCCAGCGGCGATGTCGTCATCTCAGAAGCGATGCTGAGCATGCAGGGCGACGCGGCCAAGCGGGCCATCGTCGCGGAGGCGGCGCGGGTATTGCGGCCTGGCGGACGCTACGCGATCCACGAGCTCGCCCTCACTCCCGACGACGTGCCCGAGGAGATCAGCACCGACATCCGGCAGGCACTCGCCCGGGCGATCAAGGTGAACGCCCGGCCGTTGACGGTCGCGGAGTGGTCGAACCTGCTCGCCGAGCACGGACTGGTGGTCGACCAGGTCGCGACGGCGCCGATGGCGCCGCTGCAGCCGCGCCGGTTGGTGTCCGACGAAGGGCTTCTCGGCGCGCTGCGATTCGCCAGGAACGTGCTGGTGCATCGCGACGCCCGCAAGCGGGTCCTGCCCATGCGCCGCACGTTCCACAGGCACCGCAAGCGGCTGGCCGCCGTAGCCATCGTCGCCCACAAACCGGAATCCCCGGGCACCGCCTGACATCCGCTGCACCGCTTCGACCTTCGCCTTTGCACTCCCGGCGACTTTGGGCCCGTTCCGCAATCTGTGCGTGACGGTTTAGTGACGCCCCCTGACGTAACTTGGCTGCGGCAGTTGCGGGGAGAACAAAGGAGATTGCCGGCTATGGGTGTTACCCCACCGTTGTTGACGGAGTCCGACCTCGACGCGCTGGCGTCGGACTTCCTGCAGTCGCATTACCTCGGATCGATCTACGCCGATTGGTCACCGGACCGACGGCTCGACGTGTTCCTGCGACGGCGGGGCCTCGTACAGGTGGCCAACGACGGCGACCTGTCCCACAACGTTTTGGAACGCATCATGGACCGGGGCCGCGCCACGATGGCGCGGCATTGACCCAACCGTTATTTCCGTAGGGCCAGGTAGGCGATCCGATGACCAAAAACCTCAAAAAAACGCGATTTCGCGCGGCGAAAATACCGGCCAACGCATTGGTACAGACGTACTATTGCGCCCTAGAGCTGAACGCGCCGCCGGGGTCGGATGAGTCGTTGAGGCTAGCGGGGAGGGCACGATGAATTCACCGAAATGGATGGTTCATTGGTCGCAGCGCAGGCCGACGGCCACGATCTACCAGCTGACCGACCGACTCCACAAGGGACACATCGCTCGCGTGCCCGCGCACCAGATCACGACGACGGTGGCGGCGTGGCTGGCCGACCTCGGTGCCGACAGCCCGTTGGTCGACGAGCTCGAGCGCGCGGTGTGCGGCGGCGACTGGGCGGCCGCGCACGCGCTCAGCGAGTGCTTGTCCATCGAGATCGCGGTGGCCGACTGAGAAGTCGCCAGCAAAGCGGTTCTTAATCGACATTATTGCTGGTTTTCATCGACAGTTTTGGTGACGTATATCGGCGTGCCCAACAGTTACGGGCGTGTCCGACCTCCCGACACAAACACGGTATCCGCAGGCCTCGCGGGGCCGCCGCGCGTCACACCACTGCCGTGACGACCGCGAGCAGGCGATACTCGCCACCGCCGAGCGGCTGTTGCAAGAACGGCCGCTGGCCGACTTTTCCGTCGACGACCTAGCAAAAGGCGCCGGGATCTCGCGGCCCACCTTCTACTTCTATTTCCGGTCCAAAAACGCGGTGCTGCTCTCGCTGCTCGACGAGATGAACGGCAAGGCGCAGGCGGCGCTGGGCGCCCTCGACGTGGTGTCATCCGGTGACCCCGAAGCGATCTGGCGGGCGCGCATCGAATCGTTCTTCGAGGTGTCCGGGTCGCACCGGGCGGTCGCCGTCGCCGGTGCGGCGGCCAAGGCGACCAACCCGGAGGTGCGGCAGCTGTGGTCGGCGCTCATGAGCAGCTGGATCGCCTACACCACCATCGCGATCAAAGCCGAGCGCGGCCGCGGCGCCGCGCCCGACACCATCCCGGCCGCGGAATTGTCCGTGGCGCTCAACATGTTGAGCGAGCGGATGATGGCCGCGGCGTTCACAGCCGAGGATGGGGCCGTCCCCGAAGACCGGGTGATCGACACCCTGCTGCACATCTGGCTGGCCAGCATCTACCAGCGCTGAGCGAGCGCCGTTGCCGCGCGGCTCAGGCCCGCGTCGATCAGCTGGTCGGCGGCGCCGACGTAGGTGGCGGACGCCTGCTTGCCCACCAGGTCGGCGATCGCCCGCTGCTCCCCCAAAACGTCCGTCGCGGCCAGGTTTTCGGCCATGCGCTGCGTGTGTACGGTCAGCCCCGCGAGCAGTTCGCCGCTGTGGGATGCGGCGACGAGGGTGCGCCGGGCCAGGGTGCGCAGGGTGTCCCATTCGGCGTGCCATGCCCCGTCGGGACGTTCGTCGCCGGTCAGCGCCGCCGCGGTGTGCAGCGTCGCGGCCAACGGGGGTGCGGCGATCGCGGCACGGCGGATCAGAATGGAGAGCACTGGATTTCGCTTGTGCGGCATCGACGACGAGCCGCCGCGGCCGGCCACCGCCGGCTCGCCGAGTTCGGCGATCTCCGGGCGGGCCAGCGTGACGACGTCGGAGGCGATGCGGCCCCAGCAGTCGGTGCAGCCGACGAAGGCGTCCGCGGCCGCGGTGACGGGCGCGCGGGCGGTGTGCCACACGGGCCGCTCGGCCAGGCCCAGTGCGGTCGCCGTGGCGTGCACCAGTTGCAGCGCGACCCCGGCCGGGTCGGTGGTACCGGTGAGCAACGTCGCCAGCTCCGTCGTCGCCGCCAATGTGCCCGCGGCGCCGCCGATCTGGATCGGTGTGGTGAGCGCGGCCACCCGCTCGAACGCGTCGACGGTCGCGTTGAGCCAGGCGGTGGCCTTGGCGCCGAAGGTGGTGGGCGCGGCGTGCTGGGTGAGCGTGCGGGCCACCATGGGGGTGGCCCGGTGCCGGGTGACGAGTTCGGACAGCGTGGAAATCTGCTGGGCCAGTCGGGTTGTCAGGTCGTCGACGGCGGCGCGCACGGCCAGCATCAGGCCGGTGTCCAGGACGTCCTGGCTGGTGAGTCCGCGGTGAATCCAGGGCGCGACGGCCGGTTCGGCCCGCTGTCGTAGCAGCTTCACCAGCGGAATGGCCGGGTTGCCGCCGTCCTCGGCGCCGACCGCCAGCGCCTCGCAATCGTGGCGTGTCACCAGATCCGACAGGTCCGCCGCCGCGCAGCCGGCCGGAGCCAGGCCGGCGGCCACCAGGGCGCTCAGCCACGCGGATTCCGTCGCGACCATCGATCCCAGCAGGGCCGCGTCGGTCAGGTGCTCACCGGCGCGATGGTCACCGGGCCACAACAGGTTGCTCATCGCGCGCCTTCGGAGTACGCCAGGAACACGGTCTCGGCCGGGCCCTGCAGGTGGATGTCGAATCGGTAAGCGGCGCCGTCGTTTTCGGCGATGCAGAACAATGTGGGGCGGCGTTCGGCGGCGACCGCCGCCAGCAGCGGATCGGTGTGCGGGTCGGCGCCGGGCAGGTAGGTGCGGGTGAACAGCCGGTTGAGCAGTCCCCGCGCGAACACGGTGAGCGCGAAGAACGGCGGCGCCCCGCTGGCCGCCGGACCGGGGGTCAGCGTGGTGAAGGAGTAGGTTCCGTCGGGGTTGGTCGCGCAGCGGCCCCATCCGGTGAAGAGGGCGTGCTCGCGGCGCAGCGAACCGGGCTGCCGCACAACGTTTCCCGCGGAGTCGGGTTGCCACAGCTCCACCAGGGCGTCCGGGACGGCGACGCCGGCCCCGTCGTACACGGTGCCGTGCAGCCGGATGGCCCCCGGGTGGCCGGCGTCGACCATCAGGTTGTCACCGGGATACGGCAGTCCCAGATCGAGGAAGGGGCCGACGGTTTGCCCTGGCGTGCAGGGGAATTCAGTCATGCTCGTCCTGCGCCGGGGTCCGAGCAGCGCCCGCCAGCACGATGTCCCACCGGTACCCGGTGGCGTATTCCGGCTCGGTGAGGTCGTGGTCGTAGCGGGCGATCAGTCGTCGGCGTGCGGCGGGATCGAGGATCGACTGGAAGATCGGGTCCAGCTCGAACATCGGGTCGCCCGGAAAATACATCTGGGTGACCAGTCGCTGGGTGAAAGCCGTTCCGAAAACGGAGAAATGGATGTGCGCCGGGCGCCACGCGTTGTGGTGGTTGCGCCACGGGTACGGGCCGGGCTTGATGGTCAGGAACCGGTAGCTGCCGTCCGGCCCGGTCAGGCAGCGGCCCGCGCCGGTGAAGTTCGGGTCCAGCGGCGCCGGGTGCTGGTCGCGCTGATGGCGGTAGCGCCCGGCGGCGTTGGCCTGCCAGATCTCGACCAGCTGGCCCGCGACCGGCCGGCCGGCGGAGTCCAGGACGCGTCCGGTGACGACGACGCGCTCCCCGATCGGCTGGCCCGCCTGGCCGGCCGTCAGGTCGGCGTCGCGAGGGTCGACGTCCTGATCGCCGAAGCACGGTGCCCAGCGCTCGACGCCCTCGGGATCGACGACCACCAGGGGCTGCTTGGGATGGCGCAGCATGGTGCCGCGGTACGGCGGGTAGTCGAGTCGCGGCTGCCCGTGGTGCGGCCCAGCCGAGGCGGTGCCCCGGTATTGCGCTGCGATGCGGGCGATCTCCGCCGTGATGTCAGCCTGGCAAGCGACACGCTCGGCGTCCATGTGCCGTGAGGCTACTCTCGGTGGCCCACCGAATCCCGCAAGCGGGCGATGTCGCCGACCAGACGTTTAGAGGGCGCGCACCAACGCCGCGCGGCCCTTGGTCCGCAGGCGGTGCAGGGCCGAGCCGCGATATTGCTCGATCTTGGCGGCCATCTTGTTGCCCAGCTCCTCGATCTGCGCGTCGGTGATCTGCACCTCCGGCGGAGCCGGGATCATGTCGCGTTCCTCTTCGTCGGCGTGCGCCTCCAGCACGGTCTTGAACGAGTTCCACTCGTCCTCATAGCCGGGTGCGCTCTGCGGCGTCTTGAGCAGCACCGAAAGCTGGTCCACCACCTGGCGGTGCTCGGCATGGGCGACCGCGATCAGCTTGCTGGCATCCTTGAGCGCCGGGTAGTACAGGTCGTCCTCGATGCGGAAGTGGATGTCGAGTTCGATCAGCAGGTCATCGAAAAGGGCATGGCGCTCTTCGGAATTCACCGGTGCGTCGCTGATCTTGCGGCCGAGGCCTTTGATCACGATGTGGTGTTCCTTCAAGACGTCGTAGGCGTTCAATTGACTCCTCCTTTGGCGATCCCTACCGCGCCGCCGGGAGCGGGCTGCCCCTCGCCGCGGACTTCGACCACTCCGTCGACCAACCGGGCCTCGTAACACGGCAGCGGCGCCGCGGCCGGACCGCGCACCACCTCGCCGGACTCGGCCGCGAACCATGAACCGTGCCAGGGGCAAACCAGCCGGCCGCGGTCCAACCAACCGTCGGCCATCGGCGCGGCCAGGTGCGGACAGAATTCGCCGTACGCCGCGACCTCACCAGGCTTGGTCTGGCAGACCACCAGGCCCACTCCGTCGACCTCGACGCGCACCGGCTTGCCGTTCAACGAACTCGCGGGCAGCACCGGCGTCCACGTGGAGGTGCGCAGCCGCGGACCGGACTGGTCGATGCCGATCCCGGACTCGAAGACCAGCGCGCCGCCCAGGTAGCCGCCGGCGACGGTAATGGCGTAGCCCAGGGCGGTGAGCGCGATGCCGCGACCGTGGCGGCCCTTGTGCCGGTCCCACCAGGACTGCAGGTACAGCGCGGTGGCGGCCACGTTCACCAGGCCGTGCACCGCGCCGACGCGGCGGTCCTCCTCGTGGGTGTGCTGCCAGTCGGTGACACCGGTGAGGGCCGAGCCCAGGCTGGCCAGGATGCCCACCCCCAGCGCGCGCGAGGCGAATCGGGAGGCGTCGACGACCTCGGATGCCGGCTGGCCGGGCAGGATGCTGAGCGCGTCGAGCGCCACCGTCGTCCCCAGGGCGCCGCTGGTCAGCGACGCCAGCGGCGGGTGCACCGGGTGCCCCAGCCAGACGCCGTTGAGTGCGTTGGTGACGGTGTTGCGGGCGCCGCCGAGCCCGTTGTAGGCGAAGCTGAGCAGATGTTCGAACCGATAGCTCGGTCGGTCGATCCACCCCTGGCGCCCGATAGCGGCCAGGACCCTGGATCCGACCTGCTGCAATCGACCCCCTCGTGGCCGACCAACCATGGCACCGGTTCCTTCCTCAGATCAGTAGAAAACAACGGTTAATCACCGCAAAACCGAATGATTACCCGCTGTTTACGCCGCGCTCACGGGCGCGGAGTGGCTGTCGTGAACCACCGTAGCCGCGGGCTTCGGCCGCGTAGTTGTGTGCAGCCTGTGAATTGGCACCAAGCATTCTTGTAGAAACCTGATGGTGTGGCTGCCTGGTGATTGACCTGCGCCCTCGGCTGCGGGACTCTACTAAGCGGAGAACATTTCTGTAGAACAGAAAGAACCGGTAATGGCAGACCCGTGCCCCGACTTGGTCGAGGTGTTCGAGAACGTGCGCCGGGGGATGATCCCCGCGCACATCTACAACGACTCCGAGCTGTTCGCGCTGGAGAAGCAGCGGCTGTTCGCCCGGGCGTGGACGTTCGTGGGGCACGAGTCGGAGATCCCGCAGGACGGCGACTACATGGTGCGCCGCGTGCTCGACGACTCGTTCATCATCACCCGAGGTTCCGACGGCACGGTGCGGGCCCTGTTCAATATGTGCCTGCATCGCGGGATGCAGGTCTGTCGCGCGGAGATGGGAAACGCCTCCAACTTCCGCTGCCCCTACCACGGCTGGACCTACCGCAACGACGGCCGGCTCACCGGGTTGCCGTTTCACCGGGAGGCCTACGGCGGCGACGAGGGCTTCGCCAAAGGCCAAACCCTGTTGCCCGCACCGAGATTCGCCAGTTACAACGGCTTGCTGTTCATCAACATGGACCGAGGCGCCGAACCGCTCGAAGAGTTCCTCGGCGACTTCAGGTTCTATCTGGACTACTACACCAGGCAAAGCGCCGGGGGCGTCGAGGTGCGCGGGCCGCAACGCTGGCGGATCAAGGCCAACTGGAAGATCGGCGCGGAGAACTTCGCGGGCGACATGTACCACACCCCGCACACCCACGCGTCCATCGTCGACATCGGGTTGTTCCGGGAGCCTAAAGCGCAGAAGCGAAAGGACGGCGCCACCTATTGGGCCCACCGCGGCGGTGGCACCACCTACAAACTTCCACCGGGCGGCTTCGAGGAACGGATGCGCTACGTCGGCTATCCCGACGACATGATCGGCCGGATCAAGGGCGTCTGGACACCGCAACAGCAACGGGTGGTCGGCGAGGACGGCTTCATGATCTCGGCCGCCACCTGCTTTCCCAACCTCAGCTTCGTGCACAACTGGCCCAAGGTGCACGACCGGGAAGACCAGGTGCTGCCGTTCATCTCCATCCGGCTGTGGCAGCCGATCAGCGCGAACGAGACCGAGGTGTGCTCGTGGTTCGCAGTGGACTCCGCCGCTGCGCCGCAGTACAAAAAAGACTCGTACAAGGCGTATCTGATGTGCTTCGGATCGACCGGCATGTTCGAACAAGACGACGTGGAGAACTGGGTGTCGCTGACCACCACCGCGGGCGGCTCGATGGCGCGACGGCTGCTGCTGAACAGCAGGATGGGTCTGCTCGCCGACGACCGCCCGGTCATCGAGGCGTTGTCGCCCAACGCATTCCACGGGCCCGGCCGCGCGCAGGTCGGCTACAACGAACACAACCAGCGAGCGTTGCTGAATATGTGGGCCAACTATCTGCAACGGGTCACGGCATGAGAAAGCCATTGCCGTTCAACGACATTCGTCATCTCCAGGCGCATCAGTTCCTGGTGGACGAGGCATACCTGCTCGACGCCCAGCGGTATGAGGCGTGGCTGGACACCCTGACCGACGACGTCCACTACGTCATGCCGGTGCGCGTCACGACCGCGCGCGGCGCCGGGTTCGACACCTCACCCGGCATGGACCATTTCGACGAGGACAAATACTCGCTGAGCCAGCGGGTCGCGCGCATGGGCACCGAGCACGCGTGGGCCGAGGACCCACCGTCGCGGCTGCGCCATTTCATCACCAACGTGCGCACCTTTGAGCCCGACGACCCAGCAGACACAGCGCACCTGGTCGTCGAATCGGCCGAGCTGCTGTTCCGCAGCCGGGGCGACGTCAACGACGGCGCCCTGCTGTCCTGCGGGCGCGAGGACGTGTTGCGCTGGAGTGACGAATCCAAAAAAACACTGAAGCTGGCCCGGCGCAAGATCATCGCCGACGAGTCGGTGCTACGGATGCAGAACCTGGCGGTGTTCTTATGAACGACGAGCTGCAGCGGCTGCTCGACGGCGCGGTCGGCGAAGCGATCAGCGTCGCAAACGAATTCACCGAGGTCCTGGTGCGCCGGGTCGACACCCGTAACGGGTCACGGCTGTTGATCAGCGCACCCAGATCCGGCCAGTGGATCACCCTGGACGCCCTCGAAATCGAGGCACTGACCTGGCAGAACCCCCGTACCCTGGCTGCCATGGTCGGCAATTCCCAGGCGCCACTGCTGCCCGACGACGGCGAACCCCAGCCGTGACCGGCTGGCTGGAAGGCAACCGTGCCCTAATCGTGGGAGCAGGTTCGGGCATCGGACGGGCCGTGGTGGCGGCCTTCGGCGCCGAGGGTGCGAATGTTGCCGTGCTGGAACGTGATCCACACAAGTGCGACGCGCTGCGCCAGCAGTTGCCGCAGGTGCCGGTGATCGAGGGCGACGCCACCACCCGGGAGGCCAACGACCGGGCCGTCGCCGCCGCGGTGGATACCTTCGGCGGGCTGGACACCCTGGTCAACTGCGTCGGGGTGTTCGACTTCTACCGGGGCGTCGGCGACATCGAGGCCGACGCGCTTGCCGAGGCGTTCGACGAGATGTTTCGCACCAATGTGCTCAGCCATCTGCAGTCGGTCAAGGCGGCGATCCCGGCCCTGCGGGCCGCGCCGGGATCCTCGATCGTGCTGACCGAGTCCGCGTCGTCGTTCTATCCCGGGCGCGGCGGCGTGCTCTACGTGTCGTCGAAATTCGCTGTGCGCGGCCTGGTTTCGGCGCTGGCCCACGAACTGGCCCCGCAGGTCCGGGTCAACGGGGTGGCACCCGGCGGCACGCTCAACACCGACCTGCGTGGCCTGTCCAGCCTGGGACTCGACGCGACCCGGCTGGACGACAGCCCGGACCGGGCGAGCGACATCGCCGCGCGCACTCCCCTGCGCGTCGCGCTCACCGGCGAGGACCACGCATGGAGTTACGTGTTCCTGGCCTCCGAACGGTCCCGCGGGATCACCGGCGAAACCGTGCGACCCGACGGCGGATTCGGGCTGGGCGCACCGCGATGACGGACCTGGACCAGCACCGCGCCGTGGTGGCGC
Source organism: Mycobacterium sp. 1482292.6 (assembly GCF_001672995.1). Lineage (NCBI taxonomy): Bacteria > Bacillati > Actinomycetota > Actinomycetes > Mycobacteriales > Mycobacteriaceae > Mycobacterium > Mycobacterium sp. 1482292.6. The sequence continues at coordinate 15,612 of NZ_LZKV01000107.1, forward strand.
AGGGCTGCCGCGTCGCCGCGGCCCGCGGTCTGGTCGACGGCGTCCTCGGCCACCTGAGCCTGCGAATCGACGACGAGCACCTGCTGGTGCGCTGCCGAAGCGATGCCGACACCGGGGTGGCGTTCACCCGGCCCGGCGACATCCGGCTCCTCAGATTCGACGGAACCGCCGGCGCCCCAGGCGAACTCGACGGCTACCGCGTACCCAACGAATTGCCGATCCACGTCGAGACGATGCTGGCCGATCCGGGGCACGCCGCCGTCGCGCACCTGCACCCACCCGACGTGGTCGCCGCCGACCTGGCCGGCATCACGATCCGGCCCATCTACGGCGCCTACGACATCCCCGGCGCCCGGCTGGCCCGCGGCGGCGTCCCCGTCTACGAACGCGCGGTGCTGATCCGAAATTCGCGCCTGGGCAAGGAGATGGTGGCGGCGATGCGCGGCCGTCCGGTGGTGATCTGCCGGGGACACGGAATCACCAGCGCCGCCGCCACGGTGGCGCAGGCGGTGCTGCAGGCCATCAGCCTCGACGCGCTGGCCCGGATGTCGTTGCGGGTGCGCGCGGCCGGGGGCACGCTGCGCGACATCGACGACGCGGACTGGGATGACCTGCCGGACTTGGGATCCGCGTTCACCGCCGAGGCGGCCTGGCGCCACGAAGTGGCACGCCTGGGCGATCAACAGCCGAGCTGATCGCCGATCTCCTTGGCGGCCGCCACAAGTGCGGCGGCCACCACCGGATACCGGGCGGCGTCCAGCCGGTTTTGCGGCGCCGCGGCGTTGAGCGCGAGCCGCAGCCCCGGCGCGCGGCTCGGGATCGGCACGGCGACCGAGGCGACGCCTTCCTCGCTCTCCTCGGAGTTGGTGGCGTAACCGCGCTCGCGGATTCCGGCGAGCTCGGCTTCCAACTCGGTGCGGCTGCCGATCGAATGCGCGGTGATCCGCTGAAGCTGCTCGCCCGGCAACAACGCACGCAACTCCGGTGACGGCAACTGCGCCAGCATGACCTTGCCCGTCGACGTGCAATGGGCCGGCATGGCCCGGCCCAGCCGCGACGCGACCCGCACCGCGGCCGGCCCCTCGACCGCGGCGACGAACCGCACGCTCGCCCCGTCCAGCATTCCGACGTGCACGGTCTCACGCAGCTGTTCGGACAGGCTGCGCATGACGGGCGCGGCGGATCGGGCGATGTCGATGCGACCGAAGATCGCGAACGCCACCCCGGTCAACGACGGGCCGGGCAGGTACGCCTTGGACACCGGGTCTTGCCGGACGAACCCGCGATAGGCCAGCATCGCCAGCAACCGGTGCGCGGTCGACGACGCCACACCCAGATAGCGGGTCGCCTCGCTCAACCGGATCTGGGGCCGCTCGCCCAACAACAGCAACAGCTTCAGCGCGTTGTCCACCGACTCGATCGGGTACTGCGGCGCAAGCGAATCGGCGTCCGGCGCCGCCGCGGCGTCCCCGGCGCCCGGCTCACGCTTGTGTGGCATGGGTCCACGGTAACCAGTTATGGGCGCTGATTCGGGTTATTCTCGGCTGCGTGAGCGGGGCTGTTCGCGCTGGATACCGCCGTTACGTCGCCATCGGCGACAGCCAGACCGAGGGCTTGTGGGACGGCGACGACACCGTCGGCCTGCTCGGGTTCGCCGACCGCCTCGCCGTCCGGGTCGATTCGCTCTATCCCGGCCTGCAATACGCCAACCTGGCGATCCGCGGTAAGCGGGTCAACCACGTGCTCACCGAGCAGCTTCCACAGGCGCTGGCGATGCGCCCGGACCTGATCACCGTGTGCGCCGGGATGAACGACGTCATCCAGCCCGGGCGATCGTTTCGCCCCGCCCTGGCCGACCTCGAACACGTCTACGCCGCGCTGGCCGAATCGGGGGCGACGGTGGTGACGACGACCTTCCCGAACGTCGCCCAGTTCCTGCCCCTGGGGCGGCTGGTGGCCGGGCGGCTTGCTTGCATCAACGCGGCGATCACCGCGGCCGCCCACCGCTACGGGTTCGCGCTCGTCGACCTGTACAACGCGCCCTCGATGCGCGAGCTGGACACCTGGGCCATCGACCGGGTGCACGCCTCGACCAAGGGTCACATCCTGTTCGCCGATGCGGCCGCCGAGGCGCTCAATCTGCCTGACAGCAACCATGATTGGGCCCTCGGGCCCCGCAACCCCACCCAGCGTTCCTTTGCGGCCGGCACATACGAACAGTGGCGCTGGACGCAGGAGAGTTTCTTTCCGTGGATCTGGCGGCGGCTGCGCGGCCTCTCGTCGTACGACGGGCGCGAACCCAAGCGTCCGCGCCTGGCGGGGCTGGACACCCCGCGCGAGTTCGACCGCGCACCTCAAGGCATGGAACCGAGGTCGGTCAGGCATTCTTGACGCATGAATCTCGAGCCCCTGCTGCACTCGATTCCGCCGCTCGCGGTCTACCTGGTGGTCGGCGGCGTCGTCGGGATCGAGAGCCTGGGCATTCCGCTGCCGGGTGAGATCGTGCTGGTCACCGCGGCGCTGATGTCGTCGCACCACGACCTGGCCGTCAATCCGCTCGGGGTCGGCATCGCCGCGGTGATCGGCGCGGTGATCGGCGATTCGATCGGCTACGCGATCGGACGCCGCTTCGGCATGCCGCTTTTCGACCGGCTCGGGCGGCGGTTCCCCAAACACTTCGGGCCCGGACACGTCGCGCTGGCCGAAAAGCTGTTCAACCGCTGGGGTGTTCGCGCCGTCTTCCTGGGCCGCTTCATCGCGCTGCTGCGGATCCTGGCCGGGCCGCTCGCGGGTGCGCTGAAGATGCACTACCCCCGATTCCTGGCGGCCAACGTCTCGGGCGCCATCTGCTGGGCGGGCGGCACCACCGCACTGGTGTATTTCGCCGGAATCGCCGCCGAACGCTGGCTGGAACGGTTCTCCTGGATCGGGCTGGTGATCGCCGTCGTGGCCGGGCTGACCGCCGCAATCCTGTTGCGGGAACGCACATCTCGGATGATCGCCGAGCTGGAGGCCGAGCATTACCGCAAGGCCGGCAGCACCGCGCCGGACAGCGTCTGACTAGACGGCCTCGCCGGTGTCCGCCACCAGCGGCGGCCGGTGTTCGTCGATCAACGCGCGGGCCATCTTGCGGGCGCGCAGCGCGGCGTCGAGATCCCCGACGGCGGCCAGGATGATGGCGCCCTTCATCAGGATGTGCCACGACGACGCGAAGTCCTCGACGTCGGTCAAGCCCGCAGCCACGGCGCGGCGACGCACGATGTCGCGGACGTGCTCGATGTGGCCGATGCAGGCCTGCCCGATCGGATGTTCGGACCCCAGCTCGAGCAGCACGTTGATGAACGAGCAGCCCTCGTACCGGTCGCGCAGCTGAAACCAGTCGTGCATGACGTCGAAGATCGCCAGCAACTGTTCCTCGGGGGTGCTGCCGCGCTGCCGCGACTGCTCCTCGATCAACCCGTGCGTCCAGAGCTCCTCGCGACGCTGCAGCACCGCCAGCACCAGGTCATTCTTGGTCGCGAAATGGCGGTACAGCGTCGCCCTGGCGACACCGGCCCGCCCGATCACCTCGTCGGTGCCCACCGCGCGGATGCCACGCCTGCTGAACAGGTCATACGCCGCGGTCAGAACGCGTTCGCGGGGCGACGCGGCCGGGGTTCCGACATCGGGAGTTGTCATACCAGGCCTTACCGTACTCTTAGGCCGCTGCAGGTAGACAGACCGCCCTGTCTCGTTATAGAAATGAGATTCGCATCCGCGAACAGTCTGTCTTCAGACATTAGGACGGGCACCATCGAGGCGTCTGCGACGCCTGTCGATCAGGGGGTCCATCATGAATTCCGTCATTGTCGAGGCGATGCAGACCACTCATCTGACGCTGAGCACAAAACTTGTCTACGAACTCGGCGACCCCAACAGCACTCTGCGGGCCACCGCGGATCGCAGCGGCCCGTCGGTGGTGATCTACGCCGGCGGCGAGGTCGACGCCTGCAACGAGGGCACCTGGCGCCACCTGGTGCGCGAGGCGGCCAGCGGCGTCACCGCTCCCGGCCCGTTCGTGGTCGACGTCACCGGGCTCGACTTCATGGGTTGCTGCGCGTTCGAGGTCCTCGCCGACGAGGCGAAAAGCTGCCAGGACCGCGGCATCGACCTACGCCTGGTGAGCTGCGAGCCGCTCGTCGCCCGCATCGTCGACGCCTGCGGGCTGTCCGGCGTGCTGCCCATCTACCCCACCGTCGACTCCGCGCTGTCCGCGGCTGACCGCTGGTAGACACCGGGCCGTAACCGGCTCAATGGCCGACCATCCCACGATGGGTGCCGAGGAGGAATTCCTCCTCATCGACCCGAGAACCGGCGAGCCCGCCCCGCACAACGCCGCCGTGGCCGCAGAGGCCAAGAAGCGCGGGGTCGAACTGCAGCTCGAGCTCAGCAGTTGCCAGGTGGAAACCACGTCGAACGTGGCGACCACCAGCGCCGAGCTCGGCGCGGAACTGAGCCGGCTGCGGCGCACCGCGGCGCAGGCCGCCGAGGCCGCCGGGGTTACGCTGCTGGCCTGTGGCCTGCCGCCTTCCACGCCGCACGAGTTCCCGGTCACCGACACCCCGCGCTACCGGCGGATCGGTGAAGAGTTCGGCATGATCGCCCACGAGCAGGGAATCTGCGGATGCCACGTGCACGTGCAGGTGCCCGACCGCGCCGCGGCCATCCATGTCAGCAATTGGCTTCGGCCGTGGTTGCCGACTTTGCTTGCGCTGTCAGCTAATTCACGGGTGTACCGCAGCGCGGACAGCGGCCATGCGAGCTGGCGCAGCGTGCTGTGGCGGCGGTGGCCCGCCGCCGGGGCGCCGCCCTATTTCGCCTCGCCCGACGAGTATGACGACGCCGTGCGCATGCTGGTCGACAACGGGGTGATCCTGGACAAGGACATGATCTATTGGGACGTGCGCCCTTCCGCCGATTTCCCGACGGTGGAGGTCCGGGTGGCCGACGTGCCGGCCACCGTCGCCGAAACGGTGCTGCTCGCCACCCTGATCCGGGCGGCGGTGATGACCGCCCTCGACTCGACCGACGACGCCCGGCGGCTGCCACCCGGCGCGCTGCGCGCGGCGTACTGGAAGGCCGCACACGACGGATTGTCCGGCCACACACTCGATTTGATCCACGGCCGCGGCGCGGTACCGGCGGCCGAGCAGCTGGGGGCGCTGGTGCGGCGGGTGCGCCCGGCCCTGGAATCGCTGGGCGAATACGACCGCGTTCGCGACGAACTCACCCGCGTGGTAGCCGACGGCAACGGGGCGATGCGTCAGCTGCGGACGTGGCGCAAGCGCGGCGAGGTGTCCGATGTCATCGCCGAAGCCGCCGCGGCGACGCTGAGCTGACACGAATCGCGTTGGTGTACGTGATTTCTCGTCAGGTCACCGCGAGCAGGCGATAGAGCCCGATCAGTCCCACGGCCACGGATCCAGGCGTGGACGGCCCGGCGCGCCGAGCAGGCGGGTCGCTCGCCCGACCACGTCAGCCCGCGCCGGATGGCGACGCTGGTGTTCGGCACGTTCGCCGTCGGCGTCTACGGCGGCTATTTCACAGCGGCGCAAGGGATTCTGCTGGTCGGCCTGATGGGCGCCCTGCTTCCGGAATCGGTGCAGCGCACCAACGCGGCCAAGAACTTATTGGCGTTGATGGTGAATGTGGTTGCCGCCATTGCCTATACGGCGGTGGCGTTCGATCGGATCAGCTGGCCGGCCGCCGGGCTGATCGCGGCGGGCTCACTGGTCGGCGGGCTGCTCGGCGCGCGCTACGGGCGGCGGTTGTCGGGCAATGCGCTGCGGGCGATCATCGTGGCCGTGGGACTGATCGGGCTCTATCGCCTGCTCGCGGTGACCTGACGAGAAATCACGTACACCAACGCGATTC
>NZ_LZKV01000108.1:0-4721 GCF_001672995.1 Mycobacterium sp. 1482292.6
GGCACCATATAGGCCGGCAACAGCTCACCCAGCCGAGCACGAGCACTGCCGGGATCCACAGCACCCACTGATGATTCAGTGACGTATCCGATCAGCCGCTTATCACCGGGTGGATCCTCACGGGCGACGACGACCGCCTGCTCCACCCCCGCCACACCAGCTAACGCGCTACGCACCTCCCCCAGCTCAATGCGGTAGCCGCGAATCTTGACCTGCTCATCCGCGCGGCCCACATAGCGCAACTGCCCATCGGGTGTCCAGCACACCAAATCCCCGGTGCGATACATCCGCGCACCCGGCCCCCCGAACGGACACGCCACAAACCGCGACCCCGTCAACGACGCACGCCGCCAATACCCCACCCCCACACCAGCACCGGCCACATACAACTCACCAACCACCCCCACCGGCACCGCACGCAACCACTGGTCCAGCACAAAGAACGCCAGGTGATCCAACGGCACCCCGATGGGACTGACAATGCTCTCGAGGTCACCGGCCCCGATCTCTCGGTATGAAGCGTGCACCGTGGTTTCGGTGGTGCCGTACATGTTGACCAGTCGTGGCAGCCGTGGGTGGCTGCCCAGCCACGGCCGAAGACGTTGCGGTTCAAGCGCTTCCCCACCGAACACCACCGTCTGCAGTCTTAGCCGCTCTCCCAGCTCGGGCTCGAGAGTGTCGGCGGTTTGCAGTGCATAGAACGCCGACGGCGTCTGGCTCAGAACGCTGACCTGTTCGCTGACCAGCAAGGCATGTAGATCCTGTGGCGAACGCACCACCGGGTCAGGCACGACCACCAGCCGACCGCCACGCAGTAAGGCGCCCCAGATCTCCCACACCGAGACGTCGAACGCCAGCGAATGCCATTGTGACCACACCGAGCCGGGCCCCGGCGGCAGTGCGGGATCCAGCGCGGCCAGCAGCCGGGTGACGTTGTGATGGGTCACCGCAACCCCTTTGGGGACACCGGTGGTGCCCGAGGTGTAGATCAGATAGGCGATATCCTGTGGCGCCGGGGCCGGCAGCGCGGTGGCGGGTTGGGAATCGGCAGCGGAATCAGCGAGGTCGATCACCACCACGTCGTACGGGTCCAGCCGGCCGGCCAATCCCGCACCGGCCAGGACGGCGACTGGGTCGGCATCGGTGAGCATGAAACCGATCCGGGTGTCGGGATGGGCGGGGTCGATCGGCACGTACGCTGCCCCCGTCTTGAGCACCGCTAGGATCGCCGTCACAGACTCGGCCGCGTGGGGGATCAGTAGGGCAACCCGTTCACCGGTGCGGGCTCCGTGTCTAACCAGCAAGTGCGCCAACCGGTTCGACGCGTCATCGAGGTCTCGGTAACTCATGTTGCGGTGTTCGAAAGTGACCGCCACGGCTTGTGGGGCCTGCGCAACCTGGGCGGCGAATGCCGCTGGGATTGACACCGCCCTCGGCGCGGGCGCGGTCAAGACCGACCGATTACTCGAGCCGTCCAGCACCGCACGCTCAACCGGACCGACGATGTCAATTGACGACAGTCGTTGGTCGCAGCCGGCGGCCATGGCCGCCAGCAATCGCGGTAGGTGATTGATCAGTGCGTCGATGGTGGCCGCGTGGATCACGTCGGTGTCGTATTCGACTCGGATGCCCAGTTCGCGACCGGGGATCACCTGCACGGTCAACGGGTAGTGGTTGTATTCGCGACTGGTGATCTCGGTGATGGTGATACCGCCTGCGTCGAGCACTCCGGCGGTGTCGATGGGATAGTTCTCGTAGACGAACAGGGTGTCGAAAAGCGCCGTGACGCCGGCGATCTGCTGGAGGTCGCTGAGTGCCAAGTGCTGGTGTTCGGCGGTGTCGTTGTGAAAGGTCTGGAGTTGGTCCAGGAGGTCGGCGACGGTAGTTGCGGCCGCGATACGCGCGCGCACGGGTGTGGTGTTGATTAGCAAACCGACCATCGATTCGACGCCCTGCACATCGACGGTCCGCCCCGACGTCACGGTGCCGAAGGCGACGTCGTGCTGACCGGTGAACAGGACGAGCATCTGGGCCCACGCGGCGTGCAGCACGGTGCTGAGGGTGGTATGCCTCGAGCGTGCCAGGTCACGGAGGGCCCCGGTGGTTTCGGTTGAGATTCGTAACGATTCGACACCTCGGCGCCCGAGGGTCAGGGTTCTTGCCGGGGCTACCAGGGTGGGACTCTCAAACCCGTTGAGCGCCTTGATCCATGTCGATTTGGCCGCGCCATGGTCCTGGCCGGCAAGCCAGCTGATTAGCCTGCGATACGGTGCTGGCTCGGGCAACCGGTGCCCCTGATAGCAGGCCAAGATCTCCCGCAGAAGGATCGGCAGCGACCAGCCATCCAGCACGATGTGGTGATTGGTCAATACCAACCGATGCTGGTCTGTTGTGGTGCGGATCAGCGCGGCCCGGAAAGGGGATCCCCCGGTGAGGTCGCTGACCGCGGCGCGCTCAGCGGCGCACACACGCTTGATCCCTCCCTCGACGTCGGTGCTGCCCTCGAGGTCCACATATTGCCAGGTGATTTCGGGATCGGTAGCGATGATCTGCACCGGCTCGCTAAAGCGGGTGCAGAATTCGGCGCAGAGGTGGGGATGTCGTTTGACTATGTTGTGCAGCGAATCGCGCAGCCGGGTCGGTTCCAAGGGGCCAGACAGGACGGTTTCCAGCTGCACCGCATAGATGTCGTCGCTCGAGTCGCATGCGAGGGTGGCATGGAACAACAGTCCCTGCTGCAGCGGCGTGAGGGGCAGCACGTCGGCGATCCGGTATCCCTGTTGTAGCTCGTCGATCTGTCGCTGGCTGAGTCGGGCCGGCACGATGTCGGAGGGTGTCAGCCCTCCTCCGCCGGCGCGGACATGTCGGGAGATGCCCGCTAGCGCCTCGAACCACAATCGATTCAGCCGGTCTATCTGTTCGCGGTCGAGAACCGTTGTCGCCCACGTCCAGTTGGACTGGATTCGCGGTCCGGAAGGGGTGTTCACCGTGGCGGCGTTGAGTTCAACGGTGTGCGCCAACGGCATTGGTATGGCCGAGGCCATGCTCGTCACCCACAAACTGTCTTGGTCGACACGCCAGAGTTCGCCGGAGAACTCGCCGGTCTCTGCGCCGAGGCGACCCAGATAGTTGAATCCGATCGCCGGGTCGACGCCCTTCAGGTCCACGTCGGGGTTCAGGTAGCGCAGCAGGCCATAGGTCAAGCGATCAGGCAAGGCACGCAGCTGTTCCTTGGCGTCCTTGATCACCGGTCCCAACGCGGCATCACCGGCGACTACCTGCGGCCAGGACAGCTCCCCGGCGACCAGCGATATCGGGTACTTGGTGGTGAACCATCCCACCGTGCGCGATAGATCGACATGGGCGGCCAGCTCTTCGTGGCGGCCGTGGCTCTCGACGTCGATGCCGATCGGCGCCCCGGCGGCGCCGAGAAACTCGTTGCAGGCCAACCCGAACGCAATCAACAGGATGTCCTGCACCCCAGCGTGAAACGCCGCAGGTACCTCAGCGATCAGCTGCTGGGTCGTTTCGACATCCAAGACCGCGGACAACCGCCCCGCCGTGGCATAGGTGTCCACCTCCGGTCGCGCGGCCGCTAACGTCGCGGGCGTCGTTGAGACCTGACGCCATGCGTCGACAAATTTCGCCACCGCTGCGTTGTGGGCGTGTTCGTGCAGCAGTGCTGTCCAGGTGGAAAACGACGTCCCACCCGACGGAAGCACGATGCCCTGCCCAGCTCGACACTGGCCCCAGGCAATGTTGATGTCCTCCAAGATGATTCGCCAGGAGACGCCATCTACGACCAAATGGTGGGCGATCAAAACCAACTGCTGCGGGCGAGGCACCCACAAAGCGCTGAGCATGATCCCGGACGCGGGGTTCAGCCGGGACCGCGCCGTCATCAGGGCCTCATCGGACAGCGCGTCCACCTGCTGCAGGCAGTCCTGCGCCCGCAGCGATCCGGCCTCGGGCACCGTCAGCGACCAGCCACCGGCGCCATCGTCGTCGACCCGCAACCGTAACATCGCGTGCCGATCCAGCAGCGCCTGCAGCAGCGCCACCACGTCGGCCTCTGTCACGCCGACCGGGGCCCGCACCACGACGGTCTGGTTGAACAAATCGACCGGGCCCGCGACGTCGCGCAACCAGCCCATGATCGGGGTCGCCATGACGGGGCCGATACCCTCGTCGGCGACGGCGACCTCCCCGTCGGTGAAGATCGCCACCCGAGCCAGTCGGGCTACCGTCTGCTCGACAACGACATCCCGTGGCCGACACAACACCCCAGCAGTTCGCGCACGGGACACCACCTGCATCGACAAGATACTGTCCCCGCCGAGCTCGAAGAACGAATCGTCGACCCCGACCCGCTCGACACCCAGCACCCCCGCATAGACAGCAGCCAGGATCTCCTCCAGCGCGGTCGCCGGAGCGCGGTAGGGGTCACGGCCGCGATACTGCGGGGTCGGTAGGGCGTGCTGGTCGAGTTTGCCGTTGACGGTCAGCGGCATGGCGTCGAGGACCACGATCGCAGCCGGCACCATATAGGCCGGCAACAACTCACCCAGCCGAGCACGCACCTCGCTGGGATCGACTGCCCCCGAACGGGATTCCGTGACATAACCCACCAGCCGCTTATCACCAGGTGGATCCTCACGAGCGACGACGACCGCCTGCTCCACCCCCGCCACACCAGCTAACGCGCTACGCACCTCCCCCAG
>NZ_LZKV01000109.1:0-30995 GCF_001672995.1 Mycobacterium sp. 1482292.6
GCGTCAATGGACTTCAGAGTCAGACCACCGCCGCGAGCGACCTCCCATTCTCTCTGTGGACTTCGCAGTAGTAGCCGGGCACGTCGCAACTCGGATGTGAACATCCACGGTCCTTGGCGTGCAGGACGATTCGTTGGCCGGGTGAGGCCAGGCGCTTGGTGTGGTACAGGGCCAGCGATGTGCCTTTGTCGAAGATGGCGAGATAGTGGTGGGCGTGGCGGGCCAGGCGGATGACGTCGGACATGGGTAGCAGGGTGCCGGCGGCGGTGAGGGCTGTGCCGGTGCTGCGTTCGAGGTCCTCGAGTGTGGTGGTGAGGATGATGGAGGCTGGTAATCCGTTGTGTTGGCCGAGTTTTGCGCTGGCCAGCAGGGCGCGTAGGGCGGCGTTGAGGCCGTCGTGGTGGCGTTGGGCGGTGCTGCGGGTGTCGCGTTGCACCGCGTCTTGGGGCGGGGCGCTGTCGATGACCGGCTGCTCGTCGTCGGGGTTGCACATGCCGGGGGCGGCGAGTTTGGCCAGTACCGCCTCGAGGGTGGCGCGGGCTTCGGGCGTTAGCCATCCGCTCAGGCGCGACATGCCGTCGGTTTGTTGGTTGCCGAGCACCAGTCCGCGCATGCGCGCGCGGTCGGCGTCGGTGTAGGTGCCGTCGGGGTTGAGGCAGTCCATCAGGCGGCGGGCCAGTGTGGCGAGTTGGTCGGGGCGAAATTGGGTGGCCGTGGCGGCCAGTTGCTTTTCGGCGTGTTCGCAGGTGTCGAGGTCCACGGCTTCGGGCAGGTGGTGGAAGAACCGCCGGATCACGGCCACGTGGTCGGCGCCGATCGCCCCATCTTGCTGGGCCGCGGCGGTGGCGGGCAGCACCGGCGCCAGCGGCTCGCCGGTCAGCGTGCGGCGCGGGCCTAGATCGGCGGCCTCGGCGATGCGCCGTGCGGCCTCGGCCCGGGTGATGTGCAGCCGGTCGGCCAACGCCCAGGGCAGCTTGCCGCCCAGTTCGGCCGGATCTGCTTGCTCGCCAAGCTGGTTGATGAGTTGGTGGCTTGGCGTTTGGAGCTTGCGGGTTGCGCATTCGAGCTTTTCCAACAGTGCCAGGCGTTCGGGGTTGGTCAGCGCCGCATAGGAATGCTGGTGAAAACGAGCGGCCGCAGCGCACAACGCGTCAGCGTCGGCCTGAATCTGCTCCCGGTCATCTATCGAACTCATGTTCGAATGCTAGAACGGGCCACCGACAAAAAGCGCTCCCCTGAAACCACTGAAACAAAAGAGGCACAAGTGATTTGGGCGCGCTGCCCCGCTGATTCGGGCTACGCGACCGCCGCGATCTCGGCCTCGGCCACCTCGGCCGCGGCGCGCTCGCCGGAGCGAATCGCGCCATCGATCCACCCGCACATGATCGCCGAGCTTTCGGTGCCCGCCCAATGGATCCTGCCGCAGGGCTCGCGCAAGGTGTAGCCGTATTCGGTCAGCACGCCGGTGGGGGCGTGCCCGATCATCCCGCCACCGGAATAGCGGTCCACCGTCCAGTTCTGCTCGTGGAACTCCTGCGGCGCTTTGGCTTTCTCGCCGAACCGATCGACGAGTTCGCCGATGACCAGGGCCCTGCGCTCGGCCTCGTCGAGTTGCGTGAGGCGGCGCGCCGCGCGCCCCTCGGTGATGACGCACATGATGCCCGGATCCGCGGTGTCCGTGCAGGCGTCGATGGTCAGGGTGGCGGGAGACCCCGGCGCGGCGGTCTGGCCGGAGAGTCCGTCGGCACGCCAGAACGGTTCGTCGTAGATGAGCGAAGTCTTGATGACCGCGCCGCTCGGCAGTCGCTGGTGCAGAAATGCCCGGTCCACCGGGAGCATCGGTTCGTAGTGGATCGAGGTGGCGATGGCCAGTGGGATCGCGACGATGACTCGGCGCGCCCGCACCGTCAGATCGGCCGCGCTGACCGTCACACCGTCGGCGTCCTGGGCGATTTGGCGCACCGGCTGCGACAGGTGCAGCGCGTCGCCCAGCGCGGCCACCATCGGGCGGTGCAGCGCGCCCATCCCACCGACCGGGCGCGCGTCCTGGGAGCCACCCTTGCCCGAAATCGCGAACGTGAGCCCACCCGCCGACGCCGTCTGCAGCAGGCCCCACAGCAGCGACGTCTCAGACGCCGCCGAGGTGTAGAGGCCGGCGAAGGCCATGTCCAGCATCTCCGCGGCCTCGGAGGACATGGAGTTCTTCTCGATCCATTGCCCGATGCTGATGCGGTCCCACTCCTGGGCCTTCTTCGCCTCCCACGGCGCCTCGCGCGGAATCGCCTTGCACATCTTCTCGATGGTGGCCAGACCGATCCCGAGGTTGGCGACCGCCCACGGGCTGACGGTCCACGGGATGGTCCCGCCGTAGCGGTGTTTCTTGCCGCCGACGATCATCATCGCGTCGCCGTCGTTGTGCTGCTTGTACTCCGGCACACCGAACTCGTTCATCAGCGCATAGATTCGGTCCTGGCCCGGGCCGATCCACGCGCCGCCGCGATCGATCCACGTGCCGTCGGTTCGCGTCTCGGTGAAGGTCCGGCCACCGACCCGATCACGCGCCTCCAGCAAGGCCACCGAATGCCCCGCCTGGATGAGTCGCAAAGCGGCCGTCAAACCCGCGAATCCCGCTCCGACCACGCAACAATCGACCTCAGACACGGTTGTCTCCTCAACCTCGCCCACCCCAGCAGCAAACTACACTGACCGGGCGCCGGTGGTGGCCGGTTAACACAGATTTCCGTTTGCGTTCGCGCCGGCGGCGACCCGCCCGCGCCGGGGCCCAAGGTTGCAGCACGCGGGCCTAGAACACGTTCTAGTCTGTGGAACCATGGGATTTCTGAAGCCCGAGCTGCCGCAGCTCGACATGGCCGAATGGAACAAGGGCACCCGTAGCGAGAAGATCCGGCCGATGGCCAAGCACTGGGCCGAGGTGGGTTTCGGCACGCCGGTGGTGCTCCATCTGTTTTATGTCGTCAAGATCCTGCTCTACATCCTGGGCGCGTGGCTGTTCGCGTCGGCCACCAACGGTCTCGGCGGTATCACACACGTCGCGTCGTGGTGGTCGGAGCCGATCGTGTTCGAGAAGGTCGTGCTCTACACGATGCTGTTCGAGGTGATCGGGCTGGGATGCGGCTTCGGGCCGTTGAACAACCGGTTCTTCCCGCCGATGGGCTCGATTCTGTACTGGATGCGGTTCGGCACCATCCGGCTGCCACCGTGGCCGGATCGGGTCCCGCTCACCAGTGGTACCAAGCGCAAGCCGGTCGACGTCGCGCTCTACGCGCTGTTCCTGTTGTTCACGTTCGCGGCGCTGTTCGCCGACGGCACCGGGCCGATGCCCGAGCTGGGCACCACGATCGGACTGCTGCCCGCCTGGAAGATCGTGTTGATCCTGTTGCTGCTGGCGGTGGTTGGTCTGCGCGACAAGGTGATCTTCCTGGCCGCCCGCGGTGAGGTGTACGCAACCATGGCGGTGACGTTCCTGTTCGGCGCGCCCGACATGATCGTCGGCTCCAAGGTGGTTTTCCTGGTGATCTGGATCGGGGCCGCGACATCCAAACTCAACAAACACTTTCCGTTCGTGATCTCCACGATGATGTCGAACAACCCGCTGGTGCGGCCCCGCTGGCTGAAACGGCGCTTCTTCGAACACTTCCCGGACGATCTGCGGCCTGGCCGCCTGTCACGCTGGCTGGCACACCTGAGCACCGCCATCGAGATGCTGGTGCCGTTACCGCTCTTCTTCTGTCACGGCGGCTGGCCGGTCACCATCGCCGCCATCGTGATGGTGTGCTTCCACTTGGGAATCCTCGTGTCGATCCCGATGGGCGTGCCGCTGGAGTGGAACGTCTTCATGATCTTCGGCGTGCTGTCGTTGTTCGTCGCGCACACCCACATCGGGCTGCGCGAGCTGAAACACCCGGTGGTGGTCGCGGTGCTCTTCGTGGTCATCGCGGGAATCGTCTTGTTGGGCAACATGTTCCCGCGCAAGATCTCGTTCCTGCCCGGAATGCGTTACTACGCCGGCAACTGGGACACCACACTGTGGTGCATCAAACCCTCGGCCAGCGACAAGATCGGCCGGGGCATCGTGGCGATCGCCAGCATGCCGCAGGCCCAGTTGGAGCGGTTCTACGGCAGCCCCGAGGCGGCACAGATCCCGATCTATATGGGATATGCGTTCCGCGGGTTCAACACTCACGGCCGGGCGCTGTTCACCCTGGCGCACCGGGCCATGGCCGGCCAGAACGAGGACGACTACGTCATCACCGACGGCGAGCGGATCTGCAGCACCGCGATCGGCTGGAACTTCGGCGACGGCCACATGCACAACGAGCAACTGATCGCCGCCCTGCAGGAGCGCTGCCACTTCGAGCCCGGCGAGGTCCGCGTGGTTCTGCTTGATGCGCAACCGATTCACAAGCAGACGCAGGCGTACCGGTTGGTCGACGCCGCGACCGGTGAATTCGAGCGCGGCATCGTCCGGGTCGCCGACATGGTCGTCCGCCAACCGTGGGCCGACGACGTTCCGGTGCAGGTGGTTTCGGAGTAGCCGCCCGCGTAGGTCCGGCCGGCGTCCGCCCGCGAGCGTAAGCCCACTGCGAAATATCCCGTCGGAAATCGCAGTGGGCTCACGCTCGGGATGACCTATGCGCTCGCCCGCACCTCCTGCGCCGCGGCGACCATGTTGCGCAGCGACGCGGTCACCTCCTCGGGGTTGCGGGTCTTCAGCCCGCAGTCCGGGTTGACCCACAGCCGCTCGGCCGGCACGGCCCGCAGCGCCGCGCGCAGCGACTCGGCCATCTCGCCGGTGCTCGGCACCCGCGGTGAATGGATGTCGTACACGCCCGGACCCACGCTGTTGGAGAAGCCGATCGAGTTCAAATCGTCGAGCACCTCCATGTGCGAGCGTGCCGCCTCGAGGGACGTCACGTCGGCGTCCAGGTCGGCGATGGCCCCGATCACCTCACCGAATTCCGAGTAGCACAGGTGGGTATGGATCTGGGTGGAGTCCGCGACGCCGGAGGTGGCCAGGCGGAAGGACCCTACGGCCCAACGCAAGTACTCGTCCTGGTCGGCGCGACGCAGCGGCAGCAGCTCCCGCAGCGCCGGCTCGTCGACCTGAATGATCGCGATGCCCGCCGCCTGCAGGTCCACCGTCTCGTCGCGAATGGCCAGCGCTACCTGGTTGGCCGTGTCGGCCAGCGGCTGGTCGTCGCGGACGAACGACCACGCCAAAATCGTCACGGGCCCCGTCAGCATGCCCTTGACCGGCTTATCGGTCAGCGACTGAGCGTATTTCGCCCATTCCACCGTCATCGGATGCCGGCGAATGACGTCGCCGAAGAGCACCGGCGGGCGCACGCAGCGGCTGCCGTAGGACTGCACCCACCCGTTCTTGGTCGCGAAGAAGCCGTCCAGCTGCTCGGCGAAGTACTGCACCATGTCGTTGCGCTCCGGCTCGCCGTGCACCAGCACGTCGATCCCGAGGCTTTCCTGCAACTTGATGACGTCGGCGATCTCCTGCTTCATCCGCCTCCGGTACTCGGTCTCGTCGATCTCGCCGGCGACCAGCGCGGCGCGCGCCTTGCGGATCGCGACGGTTTGCGGGAACGACCCGATCGTCGTGGTCGGCAGCGGCGGCAGGTGCAGGCGCTCCTCCTGGCTGGCCCGGCGCTGCGCCGCGTCACCCCGGTGCGTACCCGACGCGACGATCGAGTCGATGCGCGACCTTAGATCGTCGTTGTGCAGGCGCGGGTCACTCTTGCGGGACGCCACGGCCGCGTTGGAGGCCGCGATCTCGTCGGTGACCGCGTCGCGGCCCTCATGCAGGGCGCGGGCCAGCGTCACCACCTCGACGACCTTCTCCTGCCCGAACGCAAGCCAGCTATGCAGCGCGTCGTCCAGCCCGGTCTCCGGCTCCAGCGAGTACGGCACGTGCAACGTCGAACAGGACGTCGAAACCGCCACGTGCCCCGCGGAATTCACAAGCGTCGTCAGCTTGCCCAGCGCCGCTTCCAGATCGGTCCGCCAGATGTTGCGTCCGTCCACCACACCGGCGACCAGCGTCTTGTTCGCGAGCTCGGGCACCGCCGCGACCGCGGTGTCGGCGCCGTAGACCAGGTCGACGCCGATCGCCTCGACGGGCGTGCGGGCCAGCGCCCCCAACGAATCACCCGGGTCGCCGAAGTAGGTGGCGACGTAGATGGCGGGACGGTTACTCGCCTTGCCCAGCGCGTTGTAGACGGCCTCGGCCAACGCAGGCGCGTCGGGGGAGATGTCGGTGACCAGCGCCGGCTCGTCGAGCTGCACCCACTGCGCACCGTTGTCGGCCAGCAGTGACAGCAGTTCGGAGTAGATCGGCACCAGTTCCTGCAGGCGCTCGACGGGGGCGCCGCCGCCGTCGACCGCCTTGCTCAGCAGCAGGAACGTGATCGGGCCGACGACCACCGGGCGGGCCGGAATGTTCTGTCCCAGGGCCTCTTTCAGCTCCGAAAGCACCTTGTCGGGGTTCAGCGAGAACGTGGTCGAGGGCCCGATCTCGGGAACGATGTAGTGGTAGTTGGTGTCGAACCACTTGGTCATCTCCAGCGGCGCGACGTCTTGGTTGCCGCGTGCCGCGGCGAAGTAGCGATCCAAATCGTCGGCAACCTGTGCGGCCCGGGCCGGCAACGCGCCCAGCATCACCGCGGTGTCGAGCACCTGGTCGTAATAGGAGAAGGTGTTGACCGGCACCGAGTCCAGCCCGGCGTCGGCCAGGTGTTGCCAGGTGTCGCGGCGCAGGCTGGCGGCGACCTTCTCCAGGTCGGCGCGGCTGGTGCGCCCGGCCCAATAGCCCTCGGTTGCGCGCTTGAGTTCGCGTTTCGGGCCGATGCGCGGCGAGCCGACAACCGTGGCGGTGAATGCTTGAGGGGTCACGATATTCGTCCTTCATTCGACGTGGTGGTCACCGCCGGCGGACGTGCAGCCGATCCGTTAGCGGTGCGTACCCGGGTACCAACCGCAACGGCTGCAGCCTGACGCCCATTCCTCGAGGCGATGAGCCGCCGGACGCGGCGCGCCCGGCACAGCCGGCAGGTCTCCGGACTCGCAGGCGCGCACTCAGGTGGTGCTCCTAATGGCCGTCGCTTCCCAGTCTTTCGACCAGTGCTTGCCAAAAACTCTGACGGCGGTCGTTCCTGCATACCGTTGCGGGACAGTCCCGGATTCTCACCGGGTTCCCTCTCACGAAGCGCTACTAACGTTGCTTCGCTCGATGCCGGCACCGCGGTTGCGGCACAGGCAGACCAGCTGCGTAGTGCAGCTTACCCCGCTGCATGGCCGGCCCAGCGGAGATCCCGGGGCTTGTTATAGCTACCTATTTCAGCATATTGTGAAATTACCGTAATAAGTGAAAGGCGGTCTTGTGGGACGTAGGCGAGATGGTGATCAGCCGCACTTACTCGAATGGGTCGAGCGGGTAGCGATGTTTTGCGCCGAGGAGTACGGGGTGCCGCCGATCGCGGGGAGGGTGCTCGGTTGGCTGATGATCTGCGATCCGCCCGAGCAATCTGCAGGGCAGATCGCCGAGGCTATCGGAGCGAGCCGGGCTTCGCTTACCACCAATATCCGGCTTCTCACCGACGCAAAGTTGGTCCGGCGGCGGAGCCGGCCAGGCGAGCGCACGCACTATTACCGAGTCGACGACGATGCCTGGGAGACCGTGGTACGCCGACGGGTGGCCAGCTTGTTGGCCTTTCGCGATATTGCCGCCGACGGCATGGATCTAGCCGGTTTCGGCAGTGCCCGCGCCCAACGCTTGCGGGTCGCTCATGACGTCTACGACTGGATGGCCAAGCAATTCAGCCAATCCCCTCCTCCTTCTCTCAAGGGGCGGACCAATGACTAACGGCACAGGCATCGCTCGTTCGGCCGTCGTCGCCGGCGCTGGAATCGGCGGGCTTGCGACCGCTATCGGATTGCGCCGCTGCGGATGGTCGGTCACCGTGCTGGAGCAAGCGCCCGAAATGCGGGAAGCCGGGGCGGGCTGGTCATTCGCACAAAACGCGATCCGAGCGATCGACTACCTCGGCCTGGGTAAGGAATTCCGCGCCATCTCCTTCTCAAGCGAAGCCGCCGGCACGCTGTTGACGCCGAGCGGCGAATACCTGATGCGCTTTCGCGCAGACCACGACGACACGGTACTGGCCAACCACCGGGCGGAACTGCAGCACATGCTGGCGACCCAGCTACCGGCCGATTGTGTACGCACCGACGCTCGGGTCACCGGGGTGCGCCAGTTCGATGAATCAGTCACAGTCAGCTATCACACCGAGGGTGGACAACAAGAGATCAACGCAGCGCTGGTGGTAGGAGCCGACGGTATCGACAGCGCGATACGACGATCCGTCTGGCCAAGTGCGAAAACCCCTGCATATCAAAGGATTTTATGTTGGCGGGGCGTAACTCAGCCGGAATCAGTGTGGCCGGTCGAGGGCTTTCAGACTTGGGGCCGTGGAGCCCGGTTCGGTGCGCACCCACTGACCGGCCAGCGCGTGTTCTGGTTTCTGGCCGTCCGCCAACCACGCCCCGGGCAGCGATACGACGATGCTCTGGCCGAGGTGCGTCGCCGCACCCAGGGTTGGCACGCACCGATCCCGCAGTTGCTGGATGCCACTGCACCAACCTCCGTGCTCTGTCACGACATCTACGATTTGGACCCCCTGCCGTCCTACGTTGACCGCAGGGTGGTGCTGCTCGGCGACGCTGCTCATGCCATGACTCCATTTCTTGCACAGGGCGCCTGCCAGGCATTCGAAGATGCGGCCGTCCTGGCCGCCATCCTGACCGACGCCCCAGAAGTGCCGGCCGCTCTGACCGAGTACGACCGGGTCCGGAGACCCCGCACCCAAGCGGTGGTGAAAATGGCGCGCTCGGATCCCAGGATCAGCCTGTCTACCTCAAAGCTGGCCTACTGGCTGATGACGCGTTTGACAAAGTTGGCGGGCGCGCGGATCGGGCGGCGCAAAACCGCCGGCCTATGGTCCTGGACTGCGCCCGCAAACGCGGCGCCGTCGCATCACTAGCGTCAGCCCGCCAACGCCTGCGCGATCGGGAGCGCAGTTGCGTCGTCGCCGTTGTTGAATTCGATAGTCCGCCGGATGGTCGAATCGTCGGCCAGCGCGGCGGCCGCGACGAGCGCGACGTCGGCGCGCGACACCTCGCCCGTGCCGCGCCCGAGGACGATCTTGCCGGTGGCGGGTTCCAGCGTGAGTCGCCCCGGCCCCAGCACCGTCCAGTCCAGGTCGCTATCGCGCAGGTGGGCGTCGGCGGCGGCCTTGGCCTCGGCATAGGGGAAGAACGAATTGTCCTGGGACACACCGTGGTCGGGCCCGGCGCCGAAATAGGACACCATTACGAACCGCTTGACTCCCGCTTGTCCGGCGGCGTCGATCACTCGGATCGCCGCGTCACGATCGACGGCGTAGGTCCGCGCCGGATCGCCGCCGCCCGCCCCTGCGGAGAAGACGACCGCGTCGTGCCCGGCCACCAGGTCGGCCAGCGCGCCGGTGTCGAGCCGTTCGATGTCGGCCACCACCGGTTCGGCGCCGGTGGCAGTGACGTCGTCGGATTGGTCGGGATTGCGGAAGACCGAGCTCACCTGGTCGCCGCGCTGGGTCAGGTTACGAGCCAGCTGCAGCGCGACCTTGCCGTGCCCGCCGAAGACGATGATGCGTGCCATCCCTCCGACGGTAGCGCGCTCCTTAGAGCTTCACCTTGCCCATGATGATGTCGATGATCGGCTTGCCCGGCGGGTAGGCGTTGGTGACCGAGGCCATCGTGTGGCCGTAGTCCACCAGCAGCGTGATTCCGTTGATGCCGAACGCGGCGGCGCTGTTGAGGAACGCCATCACGTCGCCCATCTGCTCCGGGGTGTGCACCTTGGAGCCGGTCTCCTCGCGGTAGTCCTGGGCGAAGGTCAGCCACAGGTCGGCGTTGGACTGGGCCAGGGGGGTGTCGGTGGGGCCCGGGCAGATCGCGTTGATCCGAATGCCCTTCTTCAGCAGCGGATAGCCCTGGGTGGCGACGTAGGCGTTGACGACCTTCTTGGAGAAGCCGTAGTGAATGATGCCCTCGGCTTCGTGCGCCTTGACCCATTCCTGGGCCGACGCGAAGTCCGGGGTGGCCAGGAACTCGTTCAGCAGGTCCAGGTCGTTCTCCCAGCCCATGCCGGCGACCGAGGAGATGAAGCAGATCGCCGAGCCGGAGGGGAGCTGGTTGCGCTCGAGCAACCGCTCGATCAGGTGCCGGTGACCGAGGAAGTTGATCGCCATCAGGTCGGTGGTCCCGTCGGCGATGCCGGCGGCCGAGAACACGGCGTGGACGGGGCCGTCCAGCTGCTCGAGCGCGGCGTCGATCGACCCGGTGTCGCGCAGGTCGACCTGGATGGACTTGGCGACGTCGTAATTCACCGGCGCGTAGTCCATCACGATCACTTCAGCGCCCAGCTCGGCCGCTGACTTGGCCGCCGCGGCGCCCATGCCAGTCGCGCCACCGACGACGAGAGCGCGCTTGCCGTCGTAGCGCAACCGATCGACAATGGTCATGGAAATCCCCTTCTCGGATAATGCCAACGCGGTTCTAACTGCTCAACTGTATGGGTAACAGTTATTTGGTTCAATACCGGGGCGGGTTACTCGAGCGTTACTTGCCGCGGACCGCGACGCCGCGCAGCACGGTGTCGCGCGCGTGCACCAAGGCCGCGCGCGTGCCGATCTCGGCGAGGATGTTCTCCGGTATCCATTGCAGGCCGATGAGGCAGCGGGCCAGTATCGCGGTGGACGGGGCGTCGATTGCGATCTCTCCCGAGCGGATCCCCTCGGTAAGCAGCGTTTTCATCTGTCGCAGCCGCGTGGCGTAGAGCCAACCCGGATTCGGCGTGTCCGGCGGCGATTGGCGCATCCAGGCCAGCTGAATCCTGAACTCGTCGGAGAACCGATCGAGCGCGTTGACGTTGACCCAACTCAGCGCGTCCAGCTTTTCGATCGGTGTGGCATCCGAGCGCAGGACGCTGACCCAGCCCGCCTCGACCTTCCTGCCAAAGGATTCCATGATCGACGCGAGCAGTTCGTCCTTGGATCCGATCACCCGATACACCGTTCCGGTGCCCAGGCCCGCCGCCGAGGCGATGTCCCGGATGGTGGTGACCTCATATCCTCTGCGGCCGAATTCGGCGCGTGCCACGGCCCGCACCGCCGCCGCCTTGTCGCTCGGGTCGGCATCGCTGTCGTCGGACCAGGTGGCGATGACGTCATCGGCGGCGGTGAACGCTTTCGAGCGATCCAGTGCCGCGTCAGTCGGCGGCCGAGTTGCCAAGCCCTGCAGGATGATTCGGCACAGCAATTGGGCCACCTGGTCGGCGGCGGACTTGTGGCGCATGACATCGAGGCCCACCTGCAGCATGGTCTGGCAGATGCGGTCGGCCAACGTGGGAAGGTCGATGTCGGGTTTGATGTAGCCGCTCCACCGGCCGGCGCGCAGCGTCTGCAGCATCGCCTCCTGGATCGCCGTGGGCCGTTGCTGGGTCAGCTTGATCAGCTCCGGATCCGTGCTCGGCCCTTCGTAGAACGACATCTGCAGGGCCGCGCGGTGCTCTACGGCGCAGTCGGCGATCGCCGACCCGAGTTCGATGATCTGTTCTTCGACCGGACGGGCGTCGGGTTCGTCCAATCTCGCCTGTGCGGCCCGCCCGATGCGGTCCAGATCGTCCTGATAGCGGCGGATCAACTCGACGAGGATGGCCTCTTTGGACTCGAAATGGTGATACAGGCTGCCGGGAAGGATGCCTGCCGCGTCGGCGATCTCCTGCAGCGACGTCCGCAGACCCGAGGATGCGATCAATGACGCCGCGGTGGCGAGGATTTCGGCGCGGCGGGTCGGGGATTCGGCTGTGCCGCCGGCGCGCAGTGACTCGGCCTTGGCCATGGTCAGCGGTGTGCGCATCTGGACGACTGCGGGTCGGCGAGCATTCGCATTCGTCCTCTCTTGCCGAACCAAATCTTTGTTAGAGGCTATCAGACTGCGCGCGGTGAATGCGCTGCACAAAGGCGTGAAAGCCCCATTCTAGAGCGGGGGGCCGTCCCAGCGGTCGCACGCGACCACTTCCTCGAGCGGCCGCCGCCGCGCGGGCGAGAAGGTGCGTCCCGCGCGCAGCCGGCCGACCGGTAGCAGACAGCCCTGAACGTAGGTCGGCGGAATCCCGAGTAGGTTGCGGATCTCCTCCTCGTGATGCAGATGCAGGGTGGTGATGCACGTCCCGTACCCCCGGGTGTGCAAGGCCAACTGGAAATTCCACACCGGCGGAAAGATCGAGCCGTACAGCGTGGCGAGATGAAAGGATTCATCGCCCTCGATCCGAGGCAAATACGGTTCATAGCAAGGGATTACCAGCAACGGCACGCGGGCCATGTGCTCGACGAGCCACTCCGTAGAGGACATGACCCGGCTCTCGGGCGTGCCCGCGGGCATCAGCTCGGCGAGCATCTGCCCACCGACCCGCAGCAGGTAGGCCTGGCGATACAACCGGGCGATCTCGGTGCGCAGCTCCGGATCCGAGATCACCAGCCAGCGCCAGGACTGGGCATTCGACCCGTTCGCGGCCTGCAACGCGATTCGCAGGCAGTCGCGGATGTCGTCGGGGTTGACGGGCGCGTCGAGGTCGAGCGATTTGCGCGCCGACGGGGTCGCGGTGAGCAGGTAGTCGATGTCCATCAGGCCCGGCCTCGCTTGGCAAGGCGCGCACCGAGTTCGGTGAGGTACTCGTCGGGGCCCCCGCGAAACGCGCTCCAGCTCAGCAGCCGTTTGAGGTACAGGTGGGCATCGTGTTCCCAGGTGTAGCCGATGCCCCCGAACACTTGGATGGCGGTGTCGGCCACCGTGGCCAGTCGCCCGGCGAACGCCTTGGCCCGCACCGCGGCGAGATGCCGCTCCTCGCCGGATGCAGCGCCCGTTCCCGGGGCGGCGTCGCTGAGCCACAGGGCGTGGATCACGCCGCTGCGGGCCAGCTCGACGGTCTCGTACATGTCCACACACAGGTGTTGGACGGCCTGGAAGGAGCCGATCGGCTGGCCGAATTGCGTTCTGCTTTTCGCGTATTCGACCGCGAGGCCCATGACGGCGCGCGCGGCGCCCAGCGCGTCGGCCGCGGAGGCGATCAGCACGTCGTCGATCACCGCGGCCAGATCGGCGGTGGACGTCGCGGTCAGCCGTTGGGCGGGCGCGGCGTCGAACGTGACGCGAAACTGCTTGCGGGTCGGGTCGATGCCGGATTCGGGTGCCAACGACAAGCCGGTCGAGCCGGCCCGCACGGCGAAAAGCTCAGGGCCGTCGCCGTTCTCGGCGACCGCGAGTAGGACATCGGCGGCCACGGCGTCGGGCACCGCGGCGATCTCGCCGTGCAACACGACCGCGTCGTCGCGTCGGCTCGCGGCAACGGTCGCCGAATCCGGAAAGCAGACCGTTGCGACCGTGGTGCCGTCGGCTATGCCGCGCAACAACTCCCGTGCGGTCTCGGCGGCGCCGAGCCGGGTCAGCGCCCGCGGGGCGGCCACCGCGGCAGACAGCCACGGTCCCGGGTGCAGCGCCGCGCCCAGCTCTTCGGCGACGACGCCGGCCTCGACCATCGTCATGCCGGCGCCGCCGTACTCCTCGGGCACCAGCAGACCGGTGGTGCCCAGGTCGGCGAGACCGCACCACACCGCCTCGTCGGTTCCGGTCGGATCGTCGAGCAGCGCCCGCACGTGTTGGGCGATCGGAGCCTTCTCGGCGAGGAAGCGCCGCGTGGTGTCGCGCAGTGCCACCTGCTCGTCGGTGAGTTCGAGGTTCATTTGCGCGGCAACCCCAGCACCCGCTGCGCGGTGATGTTCTTGTTGATCTGCGTGGTGCCGCCCGCGATGGTCAGCGACCGCGACGTCAGCCGGTAGTTCGCCCACGGCGCGCCGGCGCCGCTGGTACCCAGCACGTCGAAGGCCAATGCGGCCAGGTCCTGGCCGATCTCGCCCCACACCGTCTTGGCGAGGCTCGCCGACCCGAACGCGTCACCCCCATGCAACGACGCCGAGATCGACCGCTGGCACAGGACTTCGAGATACTTGATGCGAAGCGCGATTTCGCCGAGCCGCCGCAACGTCACCGGATCGTCCAGCGCGTCGCTGCCGGCCGCGCCGAGATCATTGACCAGCTCTTCGAGCCGCACCTGCATCTCCGCGTACAGCCTGGCGGCGCCGGCGCGCTCGTGGCTGAGCGTGGTGGTGGCCACCTGCCAGCCCGCGTTGAGCGGACCGAGCAACGCGTCCGCCGGCACCCGCACGTCGTGAAAGAAGACCTCGGCGAAGTCGGCGTCACCATTGAGCGTGACCAGCGGGCGGACCTCGATGCCCGGCAGCGTCATGTCGACGATCAGGCAGGAGATCCCCTTGTGTTTGGGCGCCTCGGGGTCGGTGCGCACGTAGAGCTGACACCAGTCGGCCCGATGTCCCAGCGAGGTCCAGATCTTCTGACCGTTGACGACGAAGTCGTCACCGTCTCGCGCGGCGCGGGTGCGCAGCGCCGCGAGGTCGGAGCCCGCCTCCGGCTCCGACATTCCCTGGCACCAGATGTCGTCGGCGCGCATCATGCGGGGGAGCAGCGTGCGTTTCTGGGCCTCGGTGCCGTACTGCATGATGGCCGGGGCGATGTTGTTGAGTCCAATCACGTTGAGCGGCATAGGAGCTCGCGCGCGCGTGGTCTCTTCGGTGTAGACCAGCTGCTCGAGCACCGTCGCGCCGCGCCCGCCGTATTCGGGTGGCCAGGACACGGCGGCCCATCCCGCGTCGGCCATCGTCGCATTCCAGCCGCGCAGCATCTCGAATGCGGCGTCGTCGCGGCCGGTGGGCCGGCGGGCCGCCACCAACTCGTCGGTCAGGTTCTGCGCCAGCCAGTCACGCAGCTCGCCGCGGAATCGCTCCACGTCCGGCGGGTAGGAAAAGTCCACGTTTCTCTTTGTCTCTAGCGTCGTCTTCGGCGTCGGAAAACCTTGTGGCCAAGCCGGACTCTACGGTCGAGCAGATAGTTGGTCAATCAACTCCCTCGGGGTTCGGGGAAGGCCACCTCGGCGTTACCCGGCATCGGGCTGACGCCGCGTCGCTCACACACTTCCAGCACCTCGTCGACGATCGACGCGGGCACGATGAACTTCTCCGTCGAGGAGATCTGCTCGAGATGGGCCGCGATGTCCTCGGCGGTGGGACGGCTGTCGGCCTCGGCGAGCCAGCCCTCGGTGAGGCCGACGAACACCCGCGCGTAGCGGCCGGCGGCCGCGGAGTAGTTGCGGTGGGTG
Source organism: Mycobacterium sp. 1482292.6 (assembly GCF_001672995.1). Taxonomy (NCBI): domain Bacteria; kingdom Bacillati; phylum Actinomycetota; class Actinomycetes; order Mycobacteriales; family Mycobacteriaceae; genus Mycobacterium; species Mycobacterium sp. 1482292.6. The sequence goes on from NZ_LZKV01000109.1 coordinate 15,359, forward strand.
AAGGTGCAGGCGGTGCTGGCCAGAAACGTCACCAGCGGTACCACGAGCTCGGGCCGGATGGCTTGCATGAAGCCGGATTCGGCGAGGAACTTCTCGTCGCCGACGGTCTCGGTGACCATCCGCGAAAAGCCGGTAGGCATAACGGAATTGGCGAGTATGCCGTGCGCTTCGCCCTCGATGGCGATGACGTTGGTCAGCCCGACCAACCCGGCCTTGGCCGCCGCGTAGTGGGCCTCCATCGGTTGGCCGAAGATCCCGGCGGATGACGAGATGAACACGAAGCGTCCGCCCCCGCTGTTCTTCATCGCCCGATACGCCGGCTGGGCCAGATGAAAGCCGCCGTCGAGATGCACGCGCAACATCCGCGTCCAGTCGTCGTGCGAGAGGTCCTCGAACGCCACGCTGCCGAAAATGCCGGCGTTGCTGACCACGGCGTCCAGGCGCCCGAACCCATCGACGGCGGCGTCGACGATCGCCTGCCCGCCGGCCGGATTGTCCACGGAGTCGTACGAGGCGAGCGCGGTGCCACCGGCCCGGGTGATCTCGTCGACCACCTCGTCGGCGACGCGGGAGTCGGAACCGTCGCCGCGCATGGAGCCGCCGAGGTCGTTGACCACCACCGCCGCACCCCGGCGGGCCAGGTCCAGCGCGTACAGGCGACCGAGTCCCCGACCGGCCCCGGTCACCACCGCCACCTGGCCGGTGAACTCAATCATCGTGTGCTCCTGATTCATTGACTGCCGTGCAGCCGGACTTTACGGTGGAACAGATATTTGGTCAACAATCCGGAGGTGTGCGTGGGGGACGACGCCGGGGGCGACCGGGTGCAGGGGCTCGGCATGCTCGCCTCGGCGCTTGCGGGCCGGGCGGCGGCGGTCGCCGAACTGCCACCCGGCGAACCCGCGTGGACGGACGGCCGAACGATCTACGTCGATGCCGCCGCCGAGCCGCGCGCGCGGCTCGAGTCGGTCGCCGTGCACGCCTCGATGATCGCGGCCGGCAGCCTGGATCCCGATCTGGTCGCTAAGTTGGTGCGGCACCGCAAACTGGCGCAGCGCTATCTGGCGGTCGAAGGCCACCGCGCCCTGATCGCGAATGCCGCTTTGCTGCCAAGCGTTTTGGCGTCGCTGGGCGACCCCGACATCGCGCGCCGCAGCGATTCGCCGCGCGCGTCGCTGGACGTCGCCGCGGCGCGGGTGGCGCTGCCGGAGCCGCCGCCGCAGTTCGGGGTGCTGCGCGCGGCGAAGGTGGTCGCCGCGTGCGCTCGGGCGGCCAAACAAGACGAAGAGGCCAGGCCCGGACACGTGCCGCGGAGCAACGGCGCAACGGAACTGGACGAGCTCGACGACGGCGAGGTGGACGACTCCGACGATCCCGACCTGTTCACCAGCCCCGTCGGCGGGGGCGGATTCATCGGCAAGTGGTTGAAGAAGATGCTGTCCTCTGCACGCAAGACGGGAAGTGGCGGGGGTCCGCCCGGCGCGGACAACCCGACCCATCGCACCAGTTCCGGCAGGCGCGGCGCATACGCCGTCACGTCGCTGGCCTCGACCTCCGGTGACGACGCGGACGCCGAGCGCGAGGGCCAAACCGCCGCCGACGGTGTGCGATATCCGGAATGGGATGTCGCGCGCAAGAGCTACCGGCCGGCCTGGTGCACCGTGCGCGAGATCGATCCGCAGATCAAGGTGTCGGCCACCCAGGCCATCGACGATGCCGTCGGGGTGCGGCGGCCGCTGTCGCGGCTCGGCATGGGTCTGCACCGCCGCCACCGGCAGGCGCAGGGCGACGACATCGACATCGACGCGGCCGTGGAAGCCCGGGTGGAGGTGCGGGCCGGGTCGGTGCCCGACGAGGCCGTGTACCTGGACAGCCTGCGCCGCCGGCGCGACCTGTCGGTGCTGCTGCTGCTCGATGTGTCGGGCTCGGCGGGCGAACCCGGAACGGTCGGCCGCACGGTGCACGAACAACAGCGTGCGGCGGTCGCGAACCTGACCGTGGCGCTGCACGATCTCGGTGACCGCGTCGCGCTGTACGCCTATTACTCGCAGGGCCGGCGCGCGGTGAGCATGGTGCCGGTCAAGCGGTTCGACGACCAGCTGAACGCCCAGGTCATCAGGCGGCTGAACAGCCTCGAGCCCGGCGCGTACTCGCGGCTGGGCGCCGCGATCCGCCACGGTGCGGCCACCCTGGAGGCGCGCGGCGGCACGTCACGGCGGCTGCTGGTGGTGCTTTCCGACGGGCTGGCCTACGACCATGGCTATGAGCGGCCATACGGTGCCGCGGACGCGCGCCGCGCGCTCACCGAGGCCCGCCGCCGGGGAACCGGTTGCGTGTGCCTGACGATCGGCGCGGGAACCGACGTGCACTCGTTGCGCCGGGTCTTCGGCAGCACCGCACACGCGACCATCGCACACCCCGACCAGCTCGCCGGTGTGATCGGACCCCTGTTCCGCTCCGCGCTGCGTTCGGCGGAGGTGCGCCGCAGGATATCCGTGATACCAAGTCCCAGAACACCATTGGCGCACCGGACCGCCGTCGCCAGCGGCCGCGCCACTTGAAACAAACATCTGTTCCGGCTAGGCTCCAATCGCCGGAAGTAGCAGAAGGGAAGCTATGGCCAACGAGTCCGGGCTTGCTTACTTCAACCGAGGGACCCCCGAGGGGGAGCCCGTGCGGCCTTACTACCAAGCGGTCGGCAGCGAAGAGGCCGTTTTCAAGGCGGCCTATCGGCAGGGCCTGGCGCTGGTCCTCAAGGGCCCGACGGGCTGCGGCAAGACGCGATTCGTCGAGGCGATGGCCCACGACCTCGGGCGCCCGCTGATCACCGTCGCCTGCCATGACGACCTCACCACCGCGGACCTGGTCGGTCGCTACCTGCTGCGCGGCGACGAGACGGTGTGGGTGGACGGCCCGCTGACCCGGGCGGTGCGCGAAGGGGCGATCTGCTACCTCGACGAGGTGGTGGAAGCCCGGCAGGACACCACGGTGGTGCTGCACCCGCTCGCCGACCACCGGCGACAGCTGCCCATCGAGCGACTCGGCATCACGCTGGACGCGGCGCCCGGATTCGGCCTGGTGGTGTCCTACAACCCCGGCTATCAGAGCGTGCTGAAGGATCTCAAGGACTCGACTCGACAGCGGATGGTGGCCATCGAATTCGATTTCCCCACAGCCGATATCGAAGAGGGCATTGTCGCGCACGAGGCGGGCGTGGACCGATCCACCGCGGCCGAGCTGGTCCGCTTCGGGCAGGCCATCCGCCGGCTGGAAACCGGCGGGCTGCGGGAGGTGGCGTCGACGCGGGTGCTGATCGCCGCGGGCAGGCTGGTCGCCGAGGGGTTGAGCATGCGCGACGCGGCGCGGGCCGCGATCGCGGGCCCGCTGACCGACGACGTGGCGGTGGGAAAGGCGCTGGGCGAGATGATCGAGATCTACCTCGCGCCGGACGGGTCCGGCGGGTCCGATGATTGACGCTGCATACCGCCCCCGCTAGGGTCTGAACAAATATTAGGTTTGCCATTCGGCGCGCGATTCTGTCACCTGGGAGGTCGGATGTCCTACGAGAGCAGCGCAGAGCCCATCAAGGTCGGTTACCTGATGGACTTCACGCTCCCGCCGGGTTTTCCCGAGGATCTGTTCGCCTCCTTCACCCAGACTTTCGAGCTCATCTTCGAAGAAGCCGTCGCCGAGGGACTGATGGACCGGCCGGTGCAGATGATCTACCGCGAGGTCGAGGGTTTGCCCAAAGGTTCGGTCAAGGCGGTGATCGATGCGTATGGCGAACTCGTCGACGAGGGCTGTCTGGTGGTGTTCGGTCCGAATATCACGGATAACTGCGTGCCGTTGCGAGAAGCGATCGAGGAACGCTTCAAGGTCCCCGCGATCAGCGTGACCGGCACCGACGACTGGCTGGGCGAGTGGACCTTCGCCTTCCCGCAGGGTTCCATGACCGACGAGCCGATCTTTTTGGCCGACCTCATCGCCAAGCGCGGACTCGCCGAGATCGGCGTGCTGGTCGAGCAGAGCCTGATCGGGGAGAGCTACCTGAAGAACCTGCGAAGTGCCTGCCGGCGCAAGGGCATTCGGATCGTGGCCGAAGTTCCCATCGCGCAGACCGCCCAGGACATCAACGCCGCGGTGCAAACGCTGCACGAGGCCAAGGCCGAGGCGATCGTGCACCTGGGCTTCGGCTTCGGCGTCGTGTTCATCAACCCGGCGCTCGAGTCGCTCGGGTGGGACCCGCCCCGCTTCACCACGACGGCGTGGCAGAACGCCTGGGTCAACCCGATCATGTGGAACGCGTTCATGGGCTGGACGGGTGTGGACCAGTACGACGAGGCGAACCGGATCGGCCAGGACTTCCTCGACAGGTACGCGGCGAAGTACAACGGCAGTCGCCCCGAGTTCTGTGTGACCGTGGTCAACCGCGACGTCGCCGCGACGTTGGTGCGCGCGTTCACCGACGCCCATCCGTTGAGTCCCCGCGGCGTCAAAGAGGCGTTGGAACGGGTCAAGATGATGCCCGCCGCCTCCGGCGCGCCCGGCACCCGGGTGTCGTTCGGCAAGTGGACGCGCCGCGCCTGGATGGGTGCGGGCTATCTGGTGGCGCGGACCCTCGACGCCGACGGCATCAACTCGCACCTGGTGGATCGCTTCGGAGAGGAAGACTGATGTCCACAGAACAATCCATCCCGCTGACCACGGACGACAAACCCGTCGCGCCGGGCGGGCGCAAGCGCAGCTGGGGCGGTTGGATCGCCGGCGCGGCGCTGGCCGCCTTCGCGTTGTTCTTCATCGCGAATTGCCGTGTGGCCCTTGACCCTCGCGTCGCGAACCCAGGCGTGCAGGGCCGGCCGCGCCTGGTGAAGTTCACGTTCGGGCTGGACTACATCGGCTTCCTGGACTGGGCCACGGTGGTGGCGCTGATCGTGCTGTTGATCGTCTTCATCAGGGGCTGGCGCCGCAATCCCGGTAGCCCGGTGATGCTGATGTTCTTGTGTACCACGCTGATCGTGTGGCAGGACCCGATCATGAACTGGTCGCCGTTCGCGGTCTACAACCCAGATCTCGTGCACTGGCCGGAATCCTGGCCGCTGGTGTCGTTGTCGCCGACGGTCGAACCGTTCGTGGTCTTCGGTTACGTGATGTTCTACTTCGGCCCCTACTTCCCGGCCGTCTGGCTGCTGCGCAGGTTGCAGGCGAAGTACGGGCCCACCGGTTACGTGTCACGGCATCCCCTGATCAGCCTGGGGCTGATCACGCTGGTGATCGGTTTCATCTTCGATGCCTTCCTGGAAAACATCCTGATCCACTGGGGCATGTACATCTACTCGCAGGTGATCCCGTGGGGATCGGTGTTCACCGGCACCACCTTCCAGTTCCCGCTGATCTGGGAGTCGTTCTCGGTGTGCTTCGTGATGGTCCCCGCGGCGATCCTGTGCTATCGCGACGACACCGGTAAGTCCGTCGCGGAAAAGCTTGCCGCAAAAGCGAAGTTGTTCCCCACGCGACCGGTGCTCGGCACGTTCCTGGTGATGTTCCTCATCATCAACGTGTCGTACTTCGCCTACGGTGGCTGGTTCTGGGCCATCAAGGCCAGTCACGCCGCCACGTCGGTGGCCTGCCCGTGGCCGTATCCCGAGGCCAAAGTCTATGACCCGCAAGGCTTCTACGAGAAGGCGGGTGCCCAGGGCCCTTACTCGGTCGGCATCTGGTCGACGTGGGCGAGCGGCGAACCCAACGGCCGGCCCCACGTCGATCCTCCACCGCCGGGCGAAGGCGCCTGCGCTGTCCAGGATCAAAAGACGAGCCGGCATGGTTGAGCCGCGCGCCGTCGTCATCACCGGTGCATCCCGCGGACTCGGCTTCGCCTCCGCGGTGCGGATGTACCGGGAAGGATGGCGCGTGGTCGCGGCCATGCGCACTCCCGACCAGGCAATGCCGCTGCTGCGCAGGGCCATTGAGGATCAGGGCCTGGACGCACCCGACGACGACCGGCTGATCGGCGTCCAGCTCGACCTGACCGACAACGCGTCGATCGCCGCGGCGGCCAAGTCGATCGAAGAGGCCGTGGGCGCACCGTACGCGCTGGTGCACAACGCGGGCATCTCGGCCGCCGGCATGGTCGAGGAAACCGATATGGCGTTGTGGCAGCGCATGCTGGCCACCAGCCTCCTGGGCCCCGTCACGCTCACCCAAGCGTTGTTGCCGTCGATGCGGGCGGCGGGCCAGGGGCGAATCGTCCTGGTTTCCAGCGCCGCCGGGGTGCGCGGCCAGCCCGCAACCGCGCCCTACTCGGCGGCCAAGGGGGCGCTGGAGCGCTGGGGGGAATCGATGGCGTGCGAGATCGCGCCGTTCGGCCTCGGCGTCACCGTCCTGGTGGCCGGCACGTACGACACCGCGATCATCACCGACGCCGGCACCACCGATGACCGCAACTTCGGCGGCCCGTACGCCCGGCTGCACAACACCATGAACAGCCGCGGGCGTTTCGCGATGAAGATGGCCCGCCCACCCGAGCGGTTCACCGACGGCCTGCTCAGGGCGATCGAGGATCGGGGTGCGTTCCGCCGGCGGGGCGTCGGCCCGGATGCCTCGATGCTGTTGGTGGCCAACAGGATTCTGCCGGCGGCGGGCATGCACCACATGTCGCGGATCGTGCTGGGCATACCCCGTCAGGGCTCGATGCGCGACGGCGCGTGGCCCCTGACCACAAGCCAAAAAGCGATGGTGTTCGTCGCCCGTGTTCTTCCGCAACCGGCACTGCAGCGCTTGGCCGCGGTGGCCGGGCGGTTCTCGTCATCGAAGAACGCGGCACAGCAAGGGGATTGAAGGGGCAATCATGGAACAACTTTTCGACGATCTGGAAGACTTCGGCGCCTTCGACGACGCGGTCTCGGGGGACGTGCGCGACCCGTACACCGAGCTGGCCCGGCTGCGCCGTGAGGAACCGATCCAGCGCCTGGACACCTCCGGGATGCCGCACGAGGAATCCAAGCCGGTCTTCATCGTCTACCGCCACGAGGAAGCCCAGCAGATGCTGCGCGATAACGAGACGTTCTCCTCGGCGGCCGTCATCGCGGCGTTCGGCCCGGTCCTGGGGGAGCGGGTCATGCTCGGCATGGACGAGCCGATCCACGGGCGGCTGCGGTCGCTGGTGTCAAAGGCGTTCTCGCAGAAGGCCTTGGCGCGCTGGGAGGACGAGCTGGTCGGCCGCGTGGCCAATGGCCTCATCGACAAGTTCGCGGCCAACGGCAAGGCCGACCTGGTCAAGGAATTCACCTTCGACTATCCGAGTCAGATCATCGCCGGTCTGCTGGGGCTGCCCGAGGAGGACTACCCGCAGTTCCAGCGCTGGTCCATCTCGCTGCTGAGTTGGATCCTGAACCCGGAACGCGGACTCGCCGCATCGGCGGCGCTGTGCGACTACTTCGCGCCCATCCTTGCGGCCCGCCGTGCCGAACCCAAGGACGATCTGATCAGCGCGCTGGCCCAGGCGGAGATCGACGGCGAGAAGCTCGAGGACGAGGAGATCTATTCCTTCCTGCGGCTGCTGCTGCCCGCCGGAGTGGAGACCACCTACCGCGCGCTGGGCAACCTCCTGCTCGCGCTGCTGTTCGATCCCCGGCAGCTCGACGCCATTCGCGCGGACCGGTCGCTGCTGCCGCAGGCCATCGAGGAGGGCGTGCGGTGGGAACCGCCGCTGTTGACGATCACCAGGGTCGCCACCCGCGACACCGAACTCGGCGGAGTCGCGATCCCGGCCGGGTCGAGCGTGATGCCGATGCTGGGCGCCGCCAACCGGCAGGAGGACCGCTACCCCGATCCAGACACGTTCAACATCCACCGGCAGCAGAGGCCGAATCTGGCCTGGGGGCACGGCGTGCACGTCTGCCTCGGCATGCACCTGGCCCGCCTCGAGATGCGCACGGCCATCAACCTGCTGCTCGACCGGCTGCCGAATCTTCGGCTGGACCCCGAGGGGGACGACCCGCACATCCGCGGCCAGGTCTTCCGGTCACCGACGTCGGTTCCGGTGCTGTTCGACCCCCAATAACCGGCCCCGCAGCGGCTGCAACTTGCCAATCGGCTAGTTTGCGGTAAGGCTCTCCGTAGCCCCTCCATGATTCAGAAGAGAGTGACAGATATGACTGAGGCTGTAAAGGTCCGCTTCGAGCCGAAAATGATGATCGACGGCAAGCTCGTCGAGGGCCAGGCCGGTACCTTCACCAACATCAACCCGGCGACCGAAGAGTCCCTCGGCGAGGTTTCCGATGCCTCGAAGGAGGACATGCATCGGGCCATCGACGCCGCCCGGCGCGCCTTCGACGAGACCGACTGGTCGACCAACAAGGAGCTGCGCAAGCGCTGCCTGCTGCAGCTGCACGAGGCGATCGAATCCGAGATCGACGAGCTGCGCGAGGAGCTGATCCTCGAGGTCGGCTCGCCGCGGGCCATCACCTTCGGGCCTCAGCTGGACGCGCCGCTGGAAGACGGGCTGAAGTACCCGGCCCGGCTGATTGACGAGTACGCCTGGGAAACCGACCTGGGCGACAAGGTGATCAGCCTGACCGGCACGCTGACCACCCGCAAGGTGTGGCGGGAACCGGTGGGCGTCGTCGGCGCGATCGTGCCGTGGAACTTCCCCTTCGAGGTCACCCTCAACAAGCTGGGCCAGGCGCTGGGCACCGGCAACACGGTGGTGCTCAAGCCCGCACCGAACACGCCGTTCAACGCGAACCGGCTGGGCCGGCTCATCGCCGAGAAGACCGACATCCCCGCCGGCGTGGTCAACGTCGTCACCGCCTCGGACCACTTCGTGGGTGAGGAGCTGACGCTGTCGCCGAAGGTCGACCTGATCTCGTTCACCGGCTCGACGGTGGTGGGCAAGCGGATCATGGAAAAGGGCGCCGCCACGATGAAGCGGCTGTTCCTCGAACTCGGCGGCAAGTCGGCCACCATCGTCTTGGAGGACGCGGACTTCGCGACGGCCTGCATGGTCGGCATCGCGCCCTGCATGCACGCCGGTCAGGGTTGCGCGAACCCCACCCGGCTGCTGCTGCCGCGGTCCCGCTACGACGAGGGCGTGGAGATCCTGAAGAACATCTACGAGAACGTCACATGCGGCGACCCACAGGACCCGGGAACGTTGTGTGGGCCGGTGATCTCGCAACGGCAGTTCGACCGCGTGACGGGCTACATCCAGAAGGGCGTCGAAGAGGGCGCCACGGCGCTGGTCGGCGGCCCCGGTGCGGAAACGGGCTTCGACAAGGGATACTTCATCCGGCCAACGCTTTTCACCAATGTCGACAACAAGATGACCATCGCGCAGGAGGAGATCTTCGGCCCGGTGCTCTCGGTCATCCCTTTCGACGACGAAGAGGACGCCATCCGGATCGCCAACGACAGCGTGTACGGGTTGGCCGGCAACGTGTTCGCCGGCTCCCTCGAGCGTGCGCTGTCGGTGACCCGCCGCATCAAGGCCGGCTTCATGGGCGTCAACGGGGGCGCCCCGTACGGTGCCGACACGCCGTTCGGCGGCTACAAGGAAAGCGGTGTGGGCCGCCAGAACGGTGTGGCCGGATTCGACCAGTACACCGAGATCAAGTCGGTCGCCTACCCGGCCGTGTAGCAAGGTTCCCCTTCGGCGAGATTGCCGTCAGGGTCGCGATTTTCGGCTTGATCGCGACCGTGGCGGCAATCTCCGTTTCTGGCCCTCATTTTCGTGCTCCTCGGCTTGACCTAATATTTGTTCAGCCTTAGATTGGCTGGAGAGGTCGCGTCGCCCGGGTTGACGTCGGTGCGCGGTTACCTGGATGCCTAGGAGTCCTGTTGAACGAATTCGATTCGGTGGATTTCTTCACCGACCTGTCCCTGATTCCCGACCCGTACCCGTACTTCGACCACCTGCGCGCGCGGTGCCCGGTGCTGGCACGACCCGAGCAGGGCGTCCTGGCCGTAACGGGTCACTCCGAAGCGCTCGCGGTCTACAAGGATCCGGCGTTCTCGTCCTGCGTCTCGGTCGCCGGCCCGTTTTCGGGGCTGCCGTTCGAGCCCGAGGGCGACGACATCGGCAGCCTGATCGAACAGCACCGGTCGCAGATCCCGATGAGCGAACACATCGTGACGCAGGACCCGCCGGAGCACGCCAGGACGCGAGGCCTGCTCAGCCGCCTCCTGACCCCCAAGCGGCTCAAGGAGAACGAAGACTTCATGTGGCGGCTCGCCGATGAGCAGCTCGACGAGTTCGTATCCGGAGGCCGCTGCGAATTCCTCGACCAGTACGCGCGGCCGTTCTCCGGCCTGGTCATCGCCGACCTGCTGGGAGTTCCCATCGAGGATCACGAAGAGTTTCGGGATGTGTTCTCGGGCAAGTTCTCCGGTGGCGTGGAGGACGATTCGGTGACGCGCGCGCACAATCCGCTGGAATACCTCGACGAGAAATTCACCACGCACATCACCGACCGCCGCCGAGCGCCGCGCGAAGACGTGTTGACCGAGCTGGCCCAGGCGAAGTATCCCGACGGTTCGACTCCCGATGTCATCGACGTCGTCCGGCTGGCGACGTTCCTATTCGCGGCCGGCCAGGAAACCACGACGAAGCTGCTGAGCTTCGGCGTCCGCACGCTCGCGGAGAACCCGGAGTTACAAAAGCTGCTCCGCGAAGACCGCGGCCGCATACCGAATTTCGTCGAAGAGACGCTGCGGATGGAAAGCCCGGTCAAATGTCACTTCCGGATGGCGCGCACGACGACGTCGATCGGTGCCACCGAGGTCCCGGCGGGAAGCACCGTCATGTTGCTGCCCGGTGCGAGCAATCGGGATGCGCGAAAGTTCGAGCAGCCCGACGAGTTTCGCATCGACCGGCCCAACGTGCGAGAGCATGTGGCCTTCGGTCGCGGCAATCACTCGTGCCCGGGCGCACCGCTGGCCCGCGCGGAAGGGCGAATCTCGTTGAACCGCATACTCGACCGGATGGGGGACATCGCGATCGCCGAGGCCGAGCACGGGCCGCCGGACGCCCGTCGCTACACCTACGACCCGACCTGGCAGATGCGGGGCCTGTCCGAGCTGCACCTCGAATTCACCCCGATGTCGTGACTTCCCACCAAATCGGCGAGTGGGATCCCGGCTTCACCGAGCGCTTCGTCACCGCGGCAGAACCCCTGGCGCGGCGCTGGTTTCGCTTCGAGGTGCGAGGGCTGGAATCGGTGCCGCCTCGTGGCGGTGCCCTGATCGTCGGCAACCACTCGGGCGGCATGCTCACGCCCGACGTGCTGATCTTCGCGGCGGCGTTCTACCGAAGATTCGGCTACCGACGCCCGCTGTACACGCTCGGCCATGACGGGATGTTCGTCGGGCCGATGTCGCGATGGCTGACCCGGCTGGGCGTCATTCGCGCCACCTCCGCGAACACCGCGCGGGCGCTGCGGTCCGGCGGTGTGGTGCTGGTGTTTCCGGGCGGCACCTATGACGCCTATCGACCGACGCTGGCCGAGAACGTCATCGACTTCAACGGCCGCACCGGCTACGTCCGGGCGGCGATCGACGCGCGGGTGCCGATCGTGCCGGTGGTCTCCATCGGCGGCCAGGAAAGCCAGCTGTTCCTCACCCGCGGCACGTGGCTGGCCAAGCGGCTGGGCCTGTCGCGCTGGCGCTCGGACATTCTGCCCATCACCGTGGGGTTTCCGTTCGGGCTCAGCATGCTCGTGCCGCCCAACCTGCCGTTGCCGACCAAGATCGTCAGCGAAGTCCTCGAACCGATCGACGTCGCCACCCGGTTCGGCGATCAGCCCGGCGTCGCCGACGTCGACGCGCATGTCCGTTCGGTCATGCAGGCCGCCCTGGACGGCCTGGCTCGCCAGCGACGCTTTCCCGTCCTGGGCTAGGGCCTCGCCGTGGCTTGCGGCATCGCGCCCGGCACGGTCGCCACGTCATCGGACAACCCTGCGGCAGCGCGGATTTCGCGGAATGCGCCGACCATGGCGTCGGTGAGTTCATGGGGGTCGCCGAGGGTGCGGTCGTCGGCGATCACCGATATGTTCAGCTGATCGACGTAGCTCCACACGGTGATGTTGATCCCGCAGGCGGTGATCAACGGTCCGGCGGAATAGATTTCGCTGACCGGGGCGCCGGCGAAACGGCCCCGCTCACGCGGCCCCATCACGTTGGAGATCGGAATGTTGAACAACCTGTTTCGGGTGTACCGCCGGGCCAGCCATCGGAACGCCAGGGGAGCGGCAGCGCCGGGCAGGTAGCTGATCAACTTGCCATAGAGTTCCGGGCCGAACAGCTCGTTGTTCTCCTTGGCGATCGTCGTTGCCACGGACGTCAGGCGCACGCGCCGCAGCGGATCGCCGATGTGGGTGGGTAGCGACACCGCCATGCCCCCGAGCTCGTTGCCGCTGATCCGCTGCGGCGACCTGTCCGTAGTGGCCGGGACGGAGGCGACCAGGGGCTGGTTTGCGCTGCCGTCGTAGCGCAAGAGCAGTTCACGCAGTGCGCCCGCCGCGATCGCCATCACCATATCGTTGATGGTGATCTGCAGCTGCCTACCGGTCTGTTTGACCTGAGGTAGCGACAGCGTCGCGGTGGCGAAAGTCCTTGCCGGAGAGACGATATGGTTGAGGAAAGTCGGCGGCGCGTGCAGCATCCGGGCGAGGTCCGGTTGGCTGCCGCGCTGCCGGGCGCGCCGCCGCAGCCGCCGCGCCCCGCCGAGCGCCTCGGCTATCACCCCGGGTAACGCGGCGGCCTGCCGGGCATGATCCGCGGCGGCCGCACGCAGCAGCCGCGCCGTCGAGGGCGGAATGCACGTGGTGTCGTTGTCCCGGTCGTCCTGCACCGGGCCGGTCAAATCCATGAGCCTGGTCAGCAGATTGGCTGAGGCGACGCCGTCGGCCAGGGCGTGGTGCATCTTGCCGATGATCGCGAACTTGTTGTCCGCCAAGCCTTCGGCGAAGTGGAATTCCCACAGCGGACGGTCGCGGTCCAGTGGCACCCCGGCAATCTGGCCGATCACCCCGTCGAGCTCCCGACGGCCACCCGGGGTGGGCACCCGAACGCGCCGCACATGATAGTCGAGGTCGACCTCGCAATTCTGCAACCACATCGGGTGATGCAATCGCCACGGGATGTCGATCAGCTTGTAGCGCAACGGATCCAGCCGATGCAGTCGCCGGTGCAGCGTGCGCCGGAAAACGTCGAAGCTGACCTCGCCGTCGTAGCCGGCGGCGTCGACGATCGCCACCTTCAAGGTGTGGGTATGCAGGTTCGGCGTCTCGCTGTACAGCAGCATCGCGTCCATGCCGTTGAGCCGCTTCACCCGACCATTATTGCCCTGCACCCGCGGTCGTGAGAACAAAATTCTGGTTCGGCGGCACGCGGCGAGCCCGGCTTCGCGCCAGAACCACCCCCGGGCTCCACCCGCCCAACCCCTTGGTTGACAATCGACGCAAGACTCCATTCTTTTCGAAGTCCACGTGTCAAAGGAGACAAGACCATGGCTGAAGCCGTCATCGTCGAGGCAGTGCGTTCACCGATCGGCAAGCGCAACGGCGGATTGTCCGGGGTGCACCCGGCGGATCTTTCCGCGCAGGTGCTCAACGGCCTGGTCGACAAGGCGGGCGTCGACCCGGCCCTGGTCGACGACGTCATCTGGGGCTGCGTCATGCAGGCCGGCGAGCAGGCCCTCGACATCGGCCGCACCGCCCTGCTGACCGCCGGCTGGCCCGAGACCGTCCCGGGCGTGACCGTGGACCGCCAGTGCGGTTCGAGCCAGCAGTCCATCCACTTCGCGGCCGCCGGCGTCGTCGCCGGACACTACGACGTCGTCGTCGCCGGTGGTGTCGAGTCGATGTCGCGGACCCCGATGGGCGCCTCGCTGGCCAACGGCGGGCGCCCGTATCCCCAGGCCTTCCTGGACCGCTACCAAGGCCAGATCCCCAACCAGGGCATCGGCGCGGAGATGATCGCCGAGCAGTGGGGGTTCGACCGCACCACGCTGGACCAGTTCAGCCTCGACTCGCACGAAAAGGCTGCCGCCGCACAGGATTCCGGAGCATTCGATGACCAGATCGTGGGCATCAAGGATCAGGACGGCAACGTGGTTCTCAAGGACGAAGGCATCCGCCGCGGCACCCCGATGGAGAAGATGGCCTCGCTGAAGCCGGCCTTCAAGGAGGACGGCGTGATCCACGCCGGCAACTCCTCGCAGATCTCCGACGGCTCGGCGGCGATCCTGTTCATGTCCGCCGAGAAGGCCAAGGAACTGGGGCTCAAGCCGATCGCCAAGGTGCACACCGCGACGCTGGCCGGAGCCGACCCGGTGATCATGCTGACCGCGCCCATCCCGGCCACCCAGAAGGTGCTCAAGCGGTCCGGGCTGTCCATCGGCGAGATCGGCGCCTACGAGGTCAACGAGGCGTTCGCGCCGGTCCCGCTGGCCTGGCTCAAGGACATCGGCGCCGACGAGAGCAAGCTCAACCCCAACGGTGGCGCAATCGCGCTGGGTCACCCGCTCGGCGGATCCGGTGCCCGGATCATGACCACCCTGCTGTATCACATGCGGGACAAGGGAATTCAGTACGGGCTGCAGACCATGTGTGAAGGTGGCGGCCAGGCCAACGCCACCATCGTGGAACTGTTGTGACCCAGCCGCCGGGGGCCCTGGCCGAGCGTCGGGGCAACGTGATGGTGATAACCATCAACCGGCCGGAAGCCCGCAACGCGGTGAACGCCGCCGTCAGCATCGGCCTCGGGGATGCGCTCGAAGAGGCGCAGCACGACCCCGAGGTGCGGGCGGTGGTGGTCACCGGCGCCGGCGACAAATCGTTCTGCGCCGGGGCCGACCTCAAGGCGATCGCGCGCCGGGAGAACCTGTATCACCCGGACCATCCCGAATGGGGCTTCGCCGGATACGTGCACCACTTCATCGACAAGCCCACGATCGCGGCGGTGAACGGTACCGCCCTGGGCGGTGGCACCGAGTTGGCGCTGGCCAGCGATCTGGTGGTGGCCGACGAACGCGCGCAGTTCGGTTTGCCCGAGGTCAAGCGCGGGCTGATCGCCGCCGCGGGCGGCGTGTTCCGCATCGTCGAGCAGTTGCCCCGCAAGGTGGCGATGCGGCTGCTGCTGACCGGCGAACCGCTGTCCGCGGCCGCCGCCTGCGAATGGGGCCTGATCAACGAGGTCGTCGCGCCGGGCTCCGTGCTGGACGCCGCGCTGGCCCTGGCCGAGCGCGTCACCGTCAACGCGCCGCTGTCTGTGCAGGCCAGCAAGCGGGTGGCCTACGGAGTCGACGACGGTGTCGTCGTCGCTGACGAACCGGGCTGGGAGCGCACCATTCGCGAGATGAAGGCGCTGCTCAGGTCCGAGGACGCCAAAGAGGGGCCGCTGGCGTTCGCCGAGAAGCGGGAGCCGGTCTGGAAGGCGCGCTAGTGCCGGCGCGGTATCAGCGCTAATGCGCGAGGATGTTCACCCCGCGGCCGAACAGCGCGGGTAGCAGCGCGCAGGTCGGGACGACGGCGCGGCGCACCGGCCGCGGCGTGCTGGCCAGCACCAGCGCGCGGGTGAGCAGCCGGTAATCGCGGGTGATCCGGTGCCACGCCGTCTCGTATGCGGCCGGCCGCTCATTGAC
>NZ_LZKV01000110.1:0-1110 GCF_001672995.1 Mycobacterium sp. 1482292.6
ACGTCACCAAGCTGCCCGGCCTGGGCAGCTGGCGGCGCCCGCAGGCCGAGCTCGACGAATCGTCGCGGGCGGCGGCGACGTCGGCGACCCGGGTGGCGTCGGTCAGCACGAGCCGGGCGACCTCCGCCAGCGCCGCGGCACCCGCGGCCGACCGCAGGTAGCCGACGTCTTGCGCGCTGAACCGCAGCCCACCACTCAGGAGGGTTTGACCCCGGTCACCATCACGTTGTAGTACCAGCCCTTCGGCACCACACGGCGCCACACGTTGGCGTCCACCCAGCTCAGCGTCTTCCAGCCGTTGAAGGCGAACTTCGCCCAGCCCCAGCCCAGCCGCCCGGGCGGCACCGACGCCTCGAAGGTGCGCACCGGCCAGCCGAACATCGCGGCGGTGAACTCCTCGCTGACGGTCCGCACCTGGGCGGCCCCGGCGTTGGCGGCCATCCGCTCCAGGTCGCCCGGGGTGAAGGTGTGCAGGTCGACGATGGCCTCCAGCGCCGCCGCCCGCGACGATTCGTCGAGCTCGGCCTGCGGGCGCCGCCAGCTGCCCAGGCCGGGCAGCTTGGTGACGTTGGTGGCGATGCGCCAGGTCAGGGTGGACAGCTCGCGGGCGTAGACGTCGCCGGCGCTGGTCGGCTCGCCGGCGAAGACGAACCGGCCGCCCGGGCGCAGCACCCGGATCACCTCGCGCAGCGACAACTCCACATCGGGGATGTGGTGCAGCACCGCGTGGCCGACGACCAGGTCGAAGGTGTTGTCCTCGTACGGGATGCCCTCGGCGTCGGCGACCCGGCCGTCGATGTCGAGGCCCAGCGACTGCCCGTTGCGGGTGGCGACCTTGACCATGCCCGGCGACAGGTCGGTCACCGATCCGCGCCGGGCCACCCCGGACTGGATCAGGTTGAGCAGGAAAAACCCAGTGCCGCAACCCAATTCAAGGGCCCGGTCGTAGGGCAGCTCGCGCCGCACCTCGTCCGGCACGATGGCGTCGAAGCGGCCCCGCGCGTAGTCGATGCAGCGCTGGTCATAGGAGATCGACCACTTGTCGTCGTAGGTCTCGGCTTCCCAGTCGTGGTAGAGCACCTGGGCCAGCTTGCTGTCGTGCCGGGCGGC